>DVLN01000175.1 GCA_018715465.1 Candidatus Faecivivens stercorigallinarum
ATGCAAAATAATCCTTGACCGCACTCACTGTCTGGAAGGATTGCCCTCCCGCCAGCAGCCCAGATATCCGCTCAAAATCCATTCGGGCAGGCTTGGATGACTGAGGTTGTTCCCCTTTCAGAGACAGCTTATGTACTCCTGAAATCTCGGTCACATTCGCACGGTCAAATTCCTGGAGCTGTTCAACTGCATCCGCAATCTGTTCCAGATACAGCGGGACATCATAATACAGATTGACGCCAAACTGCAAAACCTGCCGGAACAATCCGACCAGCTCTGCCAACTTTTTCTCAAAACCCTCAATATCCTTCTCGTCCAGCATCACAACATATACCGCACGGCCGTTCAACTGCTCAAGCGACACAATATGGTCGGAATTGGTTGTCCCGAACAGAACTTCCGACACAACATTGTAAACACAATAGTCCAGCTCCTGCGCAGGCCAGCCAGTGATCGCTTCCTGCCCCAGCTGGACGGTACAAAGCACCGGCATCGTCTTGGGCAAACCTTCTGGAAGCTGGGCGCCAAACCATCTGAGCAGCCGGTCTCCAGCCGCCCGCCGAATCGCTTCCCGCTCCGGCTGTATCACCCGGTGAATCAGATCCAGCCAAAACTGCCGCCAGAGCAGCCCACTGTTCTCCTCCCAGTAACGCCCATAATCAACATACCGTTTCTGAATACGCTGTGCCTTGACGATGTTGACCCCCCGGCGAATGGCGTCTTCCAGTTCCTGAGCAGATGACATTTTCGAAACAAAGTCCACCGCTCCCAGCTTGATTGCCGTTTGGGCATAGTCAAACCGGGTATGGTTGGTCAAAAAGATGTTCGGCGTCTCCAATCCCCTGTCCCGCATCCATTGAAGCAGCTCTATTCCACTACCGCCTGGCATCTCGATATCGCACAGCAGCAGATCGACTGGCTGTGACTCGATCATCTGACGGGCAGCAGCAGCACTTGAAGCTGTCAGCCGGGTATCAACCTCCAACTTCTCCCAGTCAATTGTTTTCAGCAGCATTTCAATCATACTGCTGTCATCGTCTATAATCAGAATCGTCAACGGTTATTCCTCCATTTTATTTTGCCCGGCACGGAATGGGAGCAGCAATTCCACCCGTGCGCCCGACGGTACAGCATTGGACAGCCGCAAGGTCGCCTTGTCTTTATACAACAGCCTGAGAGTTCGCTTAACATTGCGAATTCCAATATGCTTTTCGCTCGGATCCTCCAGCCAGGCTGGGTCATTGAACCGGCTCAAAAATTCCTCCGGGAATCCGGTGCTGTCGTCTTCTATCGCCAGATACAAACTGTCCTGCGTAACCTGCGCGCTGATAAACACCGAAAGCATTGTTTCCATTGAAAGTGCATGCTTAATGCAATTTTCGATAAAAGTATAAACAATAAATGCCGGCATTTCGCAACTGCGTGCTTCATCCGGCAGATCCACCATCAGCAGCACCGAATTCGGATGCTGCAGGTTCTGCATTGCGACATAATTCTCAATATGGTCCATCTCATCGCCGAGGGTAACATTTGAAACATGACGCCGCAGTGAATAACGGATGTACCGGCCAAGATACCCGGTAAAGTCATACATGTTTTCGTACTGGCCTAGCTTGACAAAGTTTTTCAGCGTCGTTAGCGCATTGAGGAAAAAGTGCGGCCGCATCTGCATGTATAGAAAATTCAGTTCGGATTCCTGCCGGTGCAGCTGTTCTTCATATACCTGGATTTTCAGATCTTTGATCTGCCCCGCCATCATATTAAAGATATCCCCGACCTGCCGGTACTCCCAGGCAGCACCAGGAAGGTGAATCCTGTAATCAAAATTGCCTTTTGCCAGCCGGCTCATACCTTCAACAATTGCAGTCAACGGGTGCAGCATCCAACGGTAAATCAACAGAGAAACGCAGAAAAGCACCCCTATCGTAATGAGCGCCATCAACAGCATAATGACAAAAAAAACATTCCCATTGCCGAGAAAAACAGGCATCGAAAAAACCTGCCACAGGAGGTGCTGACCCCCAATTACTATGTCTATCTGATGTACATGGTACACCGCGGCGGCAACCTGCTGACACTGGAAAACGGTTCCCAGCCAGTCGCCGATGGTCTGAACGGTGTGATGGCTCTCGCCTCCCGCAGCGGAGATGTCGTCCATCTGAACCTCATCTGTACCGACTATGACCAGCCACATATGGTAACAGTCCAGTTCCCGGAAGAAGTCTTCTGCAATGGCGGTGAAACTCTCGCTTCCAGCCAACCGACCGACTGCAACACCTTTGATACCCCTGACCGGATTCGTCCGGCAGACAATAAATCTGCCCGTCTGACTGAAAACGGCTGGGAAATCACCCTTCCGCCTGCGTCGGTCAGCGTCTTTCACTTTCAACTTGCCAGCCATTCGTAAAGCCTGAAAGGAGTTTTCATCATGTTTGAAAAAAACTACATGTTCCAAGTCCCTGAAAACAAAAAAGTCCGTGTCATCGTCCATGCGGATGCAAAAAACGAAGCAGACGACCAGTTTGCAATCGCCCATCATCTGATGACGCCGCGCGAAATCGTAACCGGTATCATCGGCGGCCATTTTGAGAAAAATCCCCGCCAATATCCGCAAATGTACCCGGATGGTGAAACGGCCCGCGCTTCGGTTGTCGAAATCGAAAAGGTCGTCGATCTGATGGGACTGACCGGCCAGGTGAAAATTGCACAGGGCGCTCCCCATTCAATGCCCGATGAGAAGACACCCGTCCCTTCTGCCGGCGCGCAGATGATCATAGACGAGGCGATGAAAGATGACCCCCATGAGCTGTATGTTGTCTGCCAGGGTGCAGTAACTGATGTCGCGTCGGCCATCCTGCTTTGCCCAGAGATTCAGGACAGAATGACCGTTGTCTGGATTGGCGGCGGCATGTACCCGCTCGGCGGACAAGAATTCAACCTGCTGATGGATATTAACGCCGCAAACGTTCTCTTCTGCTCAAGGGTCCCGCTATGGCAGGTACCGATGAATGTTTACAAGTATCCCGCCGTTTCCCTCGCTGAATTGCAGGTGAATGTCGCGCCTTACGGAAAGATCGGTCATTACCTTGTGCAGCAGATGGTCGACTTTAACAACGAGTTCACCAAATTTCCCCGCTGGCCGCACGGTGAAAGCTGGGGATTGGGCGATCAGGCGACTGTTACCGTCCTGCTGGAAGAGTATGAGCGGTACAACTGGGACTGGGTACCTGCTCCCCGCTTTGATACACGCAGCATGAATTATATTCCCTGCCAGAACAATCGCCCGATCCGCGTCTATCATACCATCGACGCCCGGCTGACCCTTGCAGACTTTTATGCCAAGCTGAAGATCAATTTCCCTGGCCCGAACGACTGATCACTGGGCTTATCTGATACAATTAACCGCTGTATGGTTCAACTGTACAGCGGTTTTTATTGACTTGCTCTGCCTCCCATGCTATAATTGCTGTATCTGTGAAAATTTTGCAATTATATGGAAGGATCTACACTATATGTCATATCGCTCATCCAGCTATCGCCCCGGCTGCTGCAGAACATTGCTTTCCCTTCTGATGGGAGCGGCACTGCTGATCGCCGGCATCAAAATCGGAGCCTGGAAACCGGATATCCTTGATAACGCTGAATATACCATCGGCAAGACCATCGCCAACCTGCTCGACAGCCGGCCGGTCATTGCAATTGACGCCGGTCATGGCGGTGACGATCCAGGCGCTACCGGGCTTGTGGATGAAGCAGAGCTGACAGCCCAGACTGCCGCGGCATTGTTTGATTTGCTGGAAGCGGATGGACGTTTCCAGCCGGTCCTCTGTCATGAATACGATACGACCGCGACAATCCAGGAACGATATGCAGTGGCAAACAGCCGGTATGCCGATCTGCTCGTCTGTATCCATGCCAATTCAGACCCGAATGGTTCCGGCAGCGGATTTGAATGCTATCCTGCCCCGCCCGGCCGGGAATATCATCAGCAAAGCTATGATTTTGCACAGTTGCTGGTGGAGGAATTTTCCACGCTCGGCATGACCATTCGCGGTGAAAACGGCATCCGCTACGCCTACTATGACGACAACAACGAAAAGTACATTATGGAGTCGAGCAATACACTTGTCTTTGACGACCCATCCTTCGGGATGCTGGAAAAGACCAAAGCCCCCGCAGTGCTGGTGGAGCAGTGCTTTGTCTCGAGTGAAAGCGACCTTGCACAAATCAGCGGGGAATCGGGAACGGCGGCTGCAGAATGTTATTACCGGGCGATCTGCCGTTTTTTTGCCGGACAGCTGAAAGATGCTTCTTCCGATTCCGCATCAAACGATCAGAATGAAGCTGGAAATACAGAATCAGGCTCCGATGAAACTACAACCGACCAACTGGGTTACCAACCGATTGAACTGCCTGATGAAGATTGACCAACTACGACAAAAGCACCTGTACCGACCGTTCCAACGGTGATACAGGTGCTTTTTCTGTGTTCATATCAGTCAAATCGGGTTCGGTAACTGCACCGCTGACAGAGCGGCAGCGTCACCTTCCGATTGAACATCCCTTCCCTAGCAGAAACAAACGGCTCGGAAGAAAGGATCTCTGAAAGCGGCTGCTCAAATACATTGCCCAATGGTGCGCTTCCGTCGGCGTCCAGACAGCAGGGAACCACCGTCCCATCGGCAAGTATTCCGATCATCTGCCGCAGACCGTGGCAGAAACCTTCTTTCGAGATAAACGGCGATGTCAGCGACGGCCACTCAAACTGCTCGTCAAAAGTGACAAAGATTCCCTTGCCCAGCGCCACCGACCGGCTTTGCAGCATTGAGGCAAGGTCCCCGTCCACTTCAAACGCCTGCTCAATCCGGGCAAGGATTTGCCGGGTCCCATCGTCAGCCTGCCGTCCATCTGACAATGTCCACAACCGCAGCGTCGTGTAACGTCCGGCTGCCGACATGCCGCGGGCAAACGCAAAACAACTGTCCAAATATTCATCCGTATCAATCCCCTGATGGGCGGAAAAGCTGTGAAGAGACAGATTGACCTGCCGGACTGCGGGAGACTGTATCAGCAGTTTTCCCTTATGCGGCAGCAAAGTGCCGTTGGTGGTGATGGTGACCTGAAAACCCTGTCTGGCCGCTTCAGCGAGAAACTGTTCCAGCAGTGGATGGGCCAGCGGCTCGCCTTTAATATGAAAGTAAAGATATTCTGTATATGGTTTCAGCTGCTCAAGAATCCCGCTGAATTCCGCAAAGTTCATCTGCCGCGCCGGACGAACCCGTGGACTGCAAAAGGGACAGTGCAGGTTGCAGATGTTTCCGATCTCAAGATAGACCCGTTTGAACAGGGACACTGTTGACCACTCCTTCCCCGTTCAACTGCGTTTCAAGCGTGAAAACAGTTTTCCAGCCAGGAACTGCATCGTCTGGTCTCTGACCACCAACAGCGCGCCAAAATAAAACAGGCAGCAGACACCGACAGACAGCACCGCTGTCCAGATATATCCAAACCCTGCCGCACGGATGCCCAGTGTGATCGGCACAAAAACCAGCGACAACGCCAGATAGCGAAGATTCTGACGGCTGACAAAATGGAATGGAATATGGAGTTTGACCCGGATATACCAGAAGATAATCGCCATCAGAATGATCTCAGCCACAAAGGTGGACAAAATTGCTGTCAGCGGCGTATATCCGCCCGCGACAACCAGTAGGATATCCAGCACCGCGTTTAGCAGCCCGCATCCCAACAGCACCCGGACCAGGAATTTCTCCTGATGCAGGACATACAGAATCTGATTTGCACAGATGGTGTATACCGCGCTTTCCATCGTGCGGATGGCAAATGCAATCAGCACCGGAATCGAGGCATCATATTTTCCTCCGCCATAAATCCACATAATCTCCGGTGCCAGGCATGCAACACCAGTACAGGCGGGAAAGACAATCAGCATAAAGCTATGATAGCTCTTATCGACCAGCTCCATAAACTCCTGCATCCGCCCATTGCCGCTGTAATAAGCCAGCCGCGGCACTGCGACCAGTACAATCGACGCCAGCAGCTGTCCGATCATATAGGTGATATCCTGCGGGGTCTTGTAGACGGTAACCTGCATTTTGTCGGCAACCTGCCCGAGAATCATCTTGTCCAGCGAGGTATACAGCAGATTGACATTGCTGATGACCAGAATGCTGACCAGCGGCATAAAGTGCTGCTTCCAGCTAATCCCATGGAAAGACATGCCCAAGCGGCGGGTGACGTAAACAAAACTGATCAGATTGTTGACCAGATCGGTCACAACCACCAGCATTGTATACCGCAGAACATCGTCCGGTTCTTTAATCAGTACAAAAATGCCGATCAGGTAGGCAAACCGGACTACAATCGTCTTGACGGTGATAAACCGGTAATTTTCGCCCGCTTCGTTGAGCCATTCTACCATAAAGATGTTGGCGAGCACCTTGAATCCAAGTACCAGGTAAATGCTGCGGGCAGCTGAATCAACCTGGAAAAAGATCACCGCACTGTATAAAACAGCAACCAGCAGATTGGTGCAAAGTCCCATCGTAAACAGGCTGGCGTACAGGCTTCTGACCTTTTGCCGATCATCCCTTACGGCTGAAACCTCCCGCACCGCATAGGTATAAATTCCAAAGCTGCCAAATACCAGCGCAAGATCAACCCAGGTCGACGCATCATTGAAGCTGCCATACAGCTGCGTGTCAAACAGCCGCTGGATATACGGCCCGACCAGTACCGGTACAATCAGCCGGAAAACCTTCAGAATAAAATTGTAGATGGAATTAAGTGTGATTGATTTGGCCATCAGTTGCCTGTCCCCTTTCCGGGTGCTGGATGATATTCACAATCAAATGAAAGATAGTACAGCTTATGCCTGCTGACTTGCTGTTCAGGAGGAGGCGGCGTCATAAAGTCACCATAGCAGACTTTCAAGCACTCGGCTGCATTCTCTGGAATTGGCAGCTGAATATCATCATACTGGACATACTGGGGCGTTCCCAGCCATTCCCGTTTGAAATCATACCGGTTGGAGCAGGTGAAAGACGC
>DVLN01000176.1 GCA_018715465.1 Candidatus Faecivivens stercorigallinarum
GCTCAGTTGGCAGAGCATTTGACTTTTAATCAAAGGGTCCGGAGTTCGAGCCTCCGGTGGCTCACCAGTGTTACAGGTGTTAATCCTTCAGGTTTTCCGGTTGGGTTGACACCTGTTTGCGCATGTACAGAAAATCATCTTCCGATTCAGAAAAGGACGGGTGGCAGACTTGTATTGCAAAAACTCCAACAGCAGCCTGACAGATCTTCTCCAAAAACATGCCGGTGATGTACTCGCTTCCGAAGGAATGCAGAAGGAAAAGGATTTTTCCCAGCATGGCTTTGGCAGTTGTTACGACCATTCCATCGCGGTCACGATGATGAGTGTACGGATGGCACAGCGGCTGAGAATGCGGGTGGATATGGAAAGCCTGATCCGCGGCGCACTGCTGCACGACTATTTTCTGTACGACTGGCGAGATGGTGAAGAGGAACACAAGCTCCATGGCTTCCGTCATGCCCAGCGGGCGCTGCGCAATGCCGAACGGGATTTTCCTCTTTCTCCAATTGCGCGGGACGTCATCTGCCGCCATATGTTCCCACTGAACATTCATCCGCCGCGCTATAAAGAAAGCTATATCGTAACAGTCGCCGACAAGGTCTGTGCTGTCCGGGAATTTTCTCAGGCGGTGCTGCACCGCTGGATCGGCCGCCCGGCTTATGTTGGAAATGTAGGAGATTAAACCATTATGTCGATTGAAAAAGCACGTGCCTGGCTTGCTCAGTTTGGCGCTGATCAGCGCATCCTCGAACTGGACGCCTCCAGCGCAACTGTTCCGCTTGCCGCACAGGCACTGCACTGTGCGCCTGCGCGGATTGCAAAGACCTTGTCTTTTATGCTGGAAGACCATCCCGTCCTGATCGTTGCCGCGGGGGATGCCAGAGTTGACAACCACCGATATAAAGAACGTTTTCACTGCAAGGCAAAAATGCTCTCACCTGAGCAGGCAGCCGAACTAGTCGGACATGCGGTCGGTGGGGTCTGCCCGTTTGGTGTCAACGACGGGACGGAAGTCTTTCTGGATGAATCGCTGCGGCGGTTCGATACGGTATATCCCGCCTGTGGCAGCAGCAACAGTGCTATCCAGCTGACCATCCCTGAACTGGAACGTTTTTCGGCCAGCAGCGGCTGGGTAGATGTCTGCAAGGATTGGGAATAAGCCTCTGCAGGCCGGAAGGATACAGATTCAGACCGTTTGACGAAAAATATTGTCTGCCACGAAAAAAAATGCTTGACAAACCTGAATCCATGTGCTATAATGGACAGGCTGAAACAAGCAATTGATAATGGTGGCGGCACCGGGGCGTAGCTCAGTTTGGTAGAGTGCTTGGTTTGGGACCAAGATGCCGCAGGTTCGAGTCCTGTCGCCCCGACCATTTTTGATGCTGGTGTAGCTCAGTTGGTAGAGCAGCTGATTTGTAATCAGCAGGTCGGGGGTTCGAGTCCGTCCACCAGCTCCAATTTCATATGGACGAGTTCCCGAGTGGCCAAAGGGGGCAGACTGTAAATCTGTTGCGTAAGCTTCGATGGTCCGAATCCATCCTCGTCCACCAAATGGACTGGACAAGTTATTGTCCAGTCCATTTTTGCGTAGAGGCAGAATGCTTCCGCTGCTATATTCGCGATGGTCGGTTGTGATGATAACAGCCTGAGCGAACGCGCCGGCAGGTTGTGCGGGTTCAGGGGCAAAACTCCCTCCGTCACCGCTTATGCGGCGACACCTCCCTCAAAAGGGAGGCTTTTGTGGATGCTTTATGCCGGCAAGGTGCTGGATAATCGTTTCCTGCCCTCTCAGTCACTTGCGTGAAGCCAACGCGCCGGGTGGAATTTATAACAAAAGTCCCGATCAAACCAGTTCGGGACTTTTTTAAAGCTATTTTATTCCGTAAAATCCGCCTGTCTCATCATAAAAGAAGGGAATGTGCGGCGGGTAGTAGGTGAACAGAATAAAGATCACCACCAGCCCGGCCAGTATCCCCAGCACAAGCATCGGGGATAGTCCGCTGCTCCGGTAATAAATATGCAGCCCCGCCAGCTGCCCCTCCGCAATCGCGATCAGAAAAATCAGAATGTCCATCCACATCCATTCTTTCCCTGTCGCGCCATGATAAAAATAGTACATCGCCGGTATCGCTATGCTGGATACAATGGTCGCCGTCAGCGCACCCGCAAACCATCTCCGGCTGTCAAGGCCGTGTTTTTCTCCTACCAGCAGGTAGTACAGCGTCCACCACAAAATCACCGGCAGCAATGCGAGCTTGATATGTTCCCAGATGCTCTCGTTGACCGGGGCGATTGCCCCAACGGCTGGGTTTTTCCCCAGCAGGTCATACAGAAAATGCATCCCGGAACCAATTGCAAATATTGCCGGTATTCCCCAGAGTGTCCACTTTTTCGGGCTTTTGATTATATTTTGTATCATCAGTCTGTTCCATCCGCCTTTCTCTTTTGGTGTAATGCTTTGTTCTCTGAACAAGAGGTATCTGTATTATATGAAGATCCGTCCCTATCATGCGGAAGATTGCCCGGTTTTGCTGGAATTATTCCGCGGCACTGTTTACAATGTCAACTCCCGTGATTATTCCCCCGAGCAGGTCGCTGCCTGGGTCGGTTGCGTCGACCCCGCACGCTGGGCAGTCACCCTTGCGGAACATGTCACCCTCGTCGCAGAAATAGACGGAGTGGTCGTCGGGTTCGGGGATATTGTCCCGGAAACCGGTTACCTGGACAGGCTGTATGTCCATTGCGACTACCAGCGACGGGGAATTGCGGCTGCGCTTTGTGATCGGTTGGAGCCGCTTTCCCGGACGGGCGAGGTGTATTCCGATGTGTCGGTGACGGCCGAGCCGTTTTTCGCGGCGCGCGGGTATCATGTTGTTCGCCGCCAGCTGGTCGAGCGGTGCGGCGTTTTGCTGCCAAACTGTAAAATGCTGCGGAAACTGACGTCCGGTATCGAAAGGTGAGCAGGCACACCTTGCGTGTACGGTCACAAATTGGCCTGTTTTTGGTATCAAATGTTGTCTATATTTAAATTGCGTACCAAAAAAAGGTGTTTTTGGGCAGCATCTGGTATTCTGCCTAAAAAAATCTGATATTCTATATCTTAAATCACCAAAACAAAAAGCCCCGTGCTTTCGCACAGGGCTTTTATGCTGCAATCAAATCACGGTCATCTTAACCGACGTAAACCGAAATGATGCCGGCCAGAATCGTCAGGACAAAAAAGATAATGCCGCCCAGTTTGGTCAGACGGGCAAGTACCGCATCCATTGTACGGCCGCTGTTCTTGCCAAAATAGGACTCGGTGCTGCCAAAGCTCGAGCCAAGGCCGCCCTGCTTCGGATTCTGCATCATCGTCGAAATAATGATCAGCAGACAGGCAATCAACAGAAATACGCCCGCTACAATTTCAAGTGCATTCATCTGTAACATTCCTTTCAGGTTAAACCAGATTTCCCGGTATTTTGTACACCAATATCCTGTTTATTATACCATATTCCGGCGATGTTTGCAACCCCTGAAACGGTTATTTTACCGTGAATTTTGCGTAAAGGGCGTTGTGGTCGGAGTAGCCATTCACCGGCATCAGCACCTGATCAACCGTCAGTGTCTCGGCGGTGTACAGGATGTTGTCAATCGCCTGCGTGTTCCAGTCAAGTCCGTGATAGGTGGGGTAGTAGGTTTCGTCGGTGTTGACCGCCGTCAGCCGCGCACTTAATACGTTCAGTTCGTCAAAATCGTGCAGGTTAAAGTCGCCCGCAACAATAATGTACCGGCTCTTGTCTGCGTCGACGTCCAGCGCCAGATCATACAGCTGCTGTGCCCGCCAGTCGCTCCGCTCGTAATTCAGGTGCACCGCGTAAACCGATACGTCAATCCCGTCCAGCTCGACCGTTGTATGGAAATAGCCGTGGTAGATTTCCGCGTATTCGGTACCTTCCTTATATACAATGTCGTCCAGCGTTCCCTTGGTCAAAATCGACGTCCCCAGTACGCCGGTGTCATAGTCGCACTCATACCCGAATAACGCCGTCGGATACAGCCCGTCCGCCAGATCGGTCATATTGTTGCCGCCGTCAATCCGCCGTGTCCCGATGTCGACCTCCTGTAACAGGACGATATCTGCGTCGTAATTTTTGAGCTGCTCTTTTTGTTTGTCAATCATTCCGTTGCCATGGAGAATGTTCCAGGTCATCAGTGTAAAGCTGGTGCCGGTATCTGCCTTTTTGCTGTAGCCAACGCCGAGCAGCGACAGCAACAGTGCGCATACCATCAGCAGAATTGCCCATCTTTTCTCTTTCATCGTCAGATCGTTCCTTCCATATAATTGCCATTTACCGGCAAAACCACTCTTATTATGACGCATTTTGTCTCATTTGTCAAGGCGCGGCCTGGTATAGAGGCCTCGTTTGTGATGAGGATAACCTGGTGGCCAGAAAATAAATGTACCTTCGCTGTTTGTTTTGAAGAAGATGGAATAAATGTTCTTGACAGAGACAAAATTTTCCAGTATAATATAAATATACAAATGATTTCTTCCGCACGGGCGGGAGATTTTTTCAGCATTGTTCGGAACATATGTTTTTATCGGGGGTGATCGGATGGCTCGTCCTGTAAACAAGGGCTTGCATTATTTCCCGATGGATGTCGGGTTTTTTGACGATGAGCGCATTATGATGCTGATGGACCGTTTCGGGCCGGTTGGCAATACGGTCTATTCGGCACTGCTTACGGCTATTTATAAGGAAGGGTATTTTTTGAAGTTCAGCTCGATGGACATGCTCGCCCTTCGTATCATCCGGCTGATCGGCAGTAAGTGGGTGCCGGAAGCGGAACTCTTTGTAAAAATATTGGGCTTTTGCGGTGAGCTGGGACTGTTTGATCGGGAACTGCTGGAACAGGGCGTCATCACCTCCGCTGCCATCCAACGTCGTTATAAGCA
Source organism: Candidatus Faecivivens stercorigallinarum (assembly GCA_018715465.1). Classification (GTDB taxonomy): domain Bacteria; phylum Bacillota; class Clostridia; order Oscillospirales; family Ruminococcaceae; genus Faecivivens; species Faecivivens stercorigallinarum. Next base: position 4,943 of record DVLN01000176.1, read on the forward strand.
GGTGACCGCTCGGCTGAAGGCCAGTCATGCGGAATACTGGCTGCTGGATGAGGATGAACCGGCTGACGAACCGTCTGATGAAAGCAAAGAACCCGTATCCCAGTCGGATGCGGATTCCTGCGACAGGGTTTCTGTAACAGAAACGGCGGTTTCTGATGCAGAAATGCCCCTAAATAAAACAAAACAAAATAAAACAAAAGAAAATAAAAGAAAAAGAAATGAAACAAGAGGGGGCTGTGATGACGACACCGCGCCCGCGCCGGTCTACCGCAATTATGGCCGGTTTCAAAATGTCCGATTGACCGACGAGGAGTATGACGCGCTCAAAACTGAGGTGCGCAACCGGGATGAGCTGATCGAACGGGTATCGGTCTGGATGAAAGGCCATGGCAAGCAGCCGGTCAACTGTTATGCGCGGCTGCTGCAATGGGAGCAGGAGGACAGGGAAAAGAACGCTGGAGAAAAGAATACACCCTATTTCCCAGGCAATACCCAGTCCAGTTACCGCCCGTCTCCAAGCTACGATATCCAAGCATTTGCACAGGGTGGTTTTGACCTGGATCGGGCAATTGCCGCATTGGACGAGAAGATCAGTTAGGGAATATCTCGAGTGGACAGAGCATTGGCATCAAGTCCGTGGCGACACGCCATCCGGCGTGAACAAGGGAGCGAAGGCACTGCGCATCAGCAAACAAGCTGGTAGAGGGCGATGATAAGGGGCATAGTGGCGATGCAGAAGATTACCGACATCACGTTGAGTGCGCTTGCCTTGGTGCTGTCGCCGCCGAAGATGTCGGCCATCTGGGAGATACTGACCGCAATCGGCGCACAGGTCGCCAGCATCGTGACCAGCAGCACCTCCTTTGCGCCGGGCATCCAGCGGGTGACGCCGGTCAGCAGGATCACCCCGATCATCACCACCGGGTAAACGATCAGCCGCCCAAAAGTGACGACCCAGCTTTTCCAGTTGGTAAACACCCGTTTGAGGTCGACTTCGGCCATCAGCATGCCGATCATCAGCATCGCAACCGGGCCGATGGTGCCGCTGACCGCGTCGATGGTGTCGGCGAGGATACCGGTAAACCGTATCCCGCTTAGAAACAGAATCAGTCCTGCCGCAATGCTGATGATGTTTGGGTTGAACAGGATTTTGCGCAGATTCGGCCGGTACCCTTTCACCAGCAGCCGCGGCAGGTGCACCCAGACCAGCACCGTCTGGAAGGCGATGAACGCGCAGCAGTAAAATACATACTCTTCCCCGAGCAGAGAGCTGACCAGCGGTACAATCAGGTTGCCGCCGTTGGAGTAGATCAGCGACGCCCGCTCGACCCCGTCCAGCCTGAGTTTATCGCCGAGCAGCCGTGTCAGCAGAATGAACACAATATGCAGCACCACAGCCGCCGCCAGTGCCAGCGCCAGTCCCGCCAGCCGCTGGCGGTTGAGCTCGATCTGAAATGCCGACAGAATCATGCAGGGGCAGATGATGTACAGCGTCAGGCCGGAAACCGGTGCGGTTTTTCCCTTGCCGATGGCGCCGAACCGGACGACGGCATACCCCATCAGCACCATCAGTGCCATCGACAGGATCTTTTCCAGCAGCAGCAAACTTAGTTCCATTGTGAATCCTTCCTTGTCTGTGAATTATGTAGCATAAAGTTATTTTATCACGTCCGCCGGGAATTGCAAAGGGATTTTTGATTTTTGGGGGGTATCATCCGGGATAGTTTCGGTCAAATTATCGGTTGTGTGTGCGCGTGATCTTTATATACGAATATCCGTACGCGCGTTGTCTCAAGCCCTTACCACCGCAATTGAGTGAGTCGATAACGTAGATATCCGCTTTGCCGCTGACCTTCGCGAACAAGTCCGCTCGGACACCAGGCCTCCCTCTCTGAGGGAGGTGGCACCGCTTTAGCGGTGACGGAAGGAGTAAACGGCGGCGAGTCACGCCGTCGCCTTGGCTCTCCCTATGGGAGAGCAGCCATCCGCAGGTAGCTTCACTTTGTGACTCAGAGGGCACGAGCGGGGAAACGACGTGCGTTTGTTGAGCACTTAGAGCGGGGTAGAGCTTTGGCATCAAGGGAGCGCAGGCAACAGGGCCACGCTGTACCGTCTGAGACTGTCCACCGGACAGTCTCAGAGGGAAACGGGTGAAAACCTGTCAGCGCCGTGCCGGCCCACGTAGTCCCACCTGGGCAAGTAAGCCGAAAATGCTGTCCTCGCTCGTTTTTATGGATGAAGGGGGTATCGAACCCCCTTCATCCATAAGGGACGCCCTTGCTATG
>DVLN01000177.1 GCA_018715465.1 Candidatus Faecivivens stercorigallinarum
ACCAAAAGAACAGCCCATTTCCTCTTTAAAACGAGCTGAAAGGTAACTTTCTCTGACACCAACCTTTTCTGCCAGTTCACACAGGCTGATTGCACTATCTATCTGCAGCAGTGTTTCGCTGATGACCGCGCGGATTAATGGTGATACTCCTTGTACAGCATAGCGATTGACGGCCAGACAGTATTCCTTTGGAATTTCTCTCTGTATAGCCCGGACTTCCTGTTCGGTCACACAGCTGTCGATTCGTCCGGTAAATCCACGGGCAATCTGGTCGATAAATGCCGGATGAACACCGGCCCGCTCGATATTTTTACGGCAGAGGGTGTTCAGAATAATCGCGATATTCTGTGCGCCGCGCAGCGACTGAAAACGTCCGGGCAGCTGAAACCGGGCCAGCTCTCGCATGGCAGCGGTCATTTTATCCAGATTTCCGGTCAGCATCGCGTCCAGCCATTCATTTTCCTTCTGATACCGCTGTTCGATCATCGACGCCGCCATCGCCTGTTCATATTGTTCCTCACGGCTGACCGGTGTACCGGGCGACGGATGCTCGATCTGTTCTCCAAAAGGCAGCGCCTGCTCCTGTCCGCACAGCAGCGCGCCAATACGACGGACCATCCGTACAAATGCCTGCTCGTCCAGCACAACCGGAACTGAGCTCCGATACTCCAGCAAGGAATCTCCCATCCGTGAATCCCATCCCAGTTCCTTTTGAATTGCAAAAGTGACCTCCCGCGAATTGGATTCTGCAACATAAGGACCCATCGTCAGAAGCTGTCGTTCTCCATCGACTGCACAGCAAAATATCAGATAGCGGCAGCCAAACATGTCCAGAAAACGGACAACCTGCTCCTGCGGCAGCTGGAGCAACCGATCAAAAAGGTATACGCCCTCGTCAAAATCCGGCAGGCACCATTTCCGCAAACCGCCGTCAAAGCTGACATTGTCGAATGGTACTGCTCTTTCTTCCGAAAGATGGTATCGGTGAAAAGCCACATCATAACTCCCGGTTACCAGCGTCAGCGCTTCCAAAACATCCATCTGCATTCTGTCCACTCCCGTCCTTTTTCTCCATTATAATCCTGGCGGGACAGCCTTGCAAGAAAATCCTACTGTACCATAAAAAATTTATATCTCCTAGCATTGAAAAATGGTAATATTTCCAATTATTTGCTAACAAATTTATTTAAAATATACAATAGTATCTTGCAACCTTTTATGAATGTTATGTGTATTGAATATGAAAAAACAACCTAAACCAACCAGCTTGATTAAGCTATTATGAATCAAGGGGGCATTAAAATGACACATCTGCTCAAACGTATCTGCCTGGCGCTGCTGCTTTCTTCCGCAATTATCGGAGGCTTGACCCTGCCGTTGTCAGCCCATTTGCCCATGCAAACCGTCTGTGCTGCTTCTTCCGGCAGCCTGGGCAGCGATATCCGCTGGACGCTCAGCTCTTCCGGCACGCTGACCATTTCAGGGAAAGGCGGAATCCCGGATGATATGGCTGTTATCTATGAAATCACCGACGGCTGGAGCAAGGAAGAAATCCGGGAATCCCTGAAAAAAATTGTAATCGAAGAGGGAATCACCGATATTGGCAACCAGTTCTCCGCCAATTATCCAAATGTAACGGAAGTCCAGCTTTCTTCCACCCTGACCGCCATTGACGATTATGCTTTCAGTCAGATGAGCAATCTGAAAAAAATCAATATACCCGATTCGGTCACCTCCATTGGCGCAAACGCATTTAACGGCTGTGGATCCTTGGAAGAACTCATTATACCCGACAGTGTCACATCAATCGGAGAATCTGCTTTTCTCAACTGCCATTCGTTGTCCAGTGTCCAACTACCAGAAGGGCTGACCAAATTGCCGAGCAGTTGTTTTAAGTCTTGCAGTTCCTTGCAGAAAATTGAATTTCCTTCCCATTTACAGACGATTGAACAATCCTGCTTTGCCGTCACTGGATTGACCAGTATTATTCTTCCGCCAGAGCTGGAAACCATTACCCATCTTGCTTTTAGTGAATGTCCCAATCTTACGTCAGTCCAGCTTCCCGCTGGCTTGAAAACGATTGAAGGCAGTGCCTTTTCAAACTGTCCGGCGCTGACATCCATCGTCATTCCCGACGGGGTCACTTCTATCGGCAGAATGGCGTTCTTTAACTGCGAAAAACTGAAGACGATACGGTTGCCTTCTTCTCTGACACAGATGGGCGAGGAACTGTTTAAGGGGTGCTCATCACTTACCGAATTGGATATTCCCGATGGCGTAACGAAAATCCTCAGCGGGACTTTTTCCGGCTGCCGTTCACTTCAGTCCCTTACTCTGCCGAAAAACCTGACCGCGATTTACGGCCCGGACCAGGTCTACCCGGAAGGAAGCTACACCTACAACGGCGGACATGTCGACACCCTTCCGACCGTGGAAGACTGTACTTTTTACGATTGTGAGTCTCTCACCTCACTGGAATTCCCATCCTCGCTGAAACTAGTATCCGGCGCCCTTTTTTCCAGCTGTGACAAACTGACTTCTGTTTCCTTTACAAGCACAACGCTGGAAGGAAAAGGCACACAAACATTTCAGGACCATGCCTCAAGACTGACCGTATATTTTTCCAATCCGGTTGGACTGTACGACCGGCTGCGGGGACAGGGTATCAGCTGCACGCTTGGTTCAATTGCACCGCCTGCCTCCAACGTTCCGTCAACCGGCACACCGGGGCTGTATATTTCTAATGGCAAAAGCTACATCTACGGCCCGGACGGAAAACTGGAAAAATCCGGCTGGTACCAGGCGGACGGAAACTGGTATTACCTGAATGACAACGGCGCAGGCGTTGTCAACTGCTGGCGGCTGAAAGACGGAAAATACGTCTACCTCGGCGCTGACGGTAAAATGAAAACCAATTGCTGGATTAAAGATTACGGCGACTGGTACTATGTTGACCAGACCGGTGCCCGGTATGAATCCAGATGGGGCCGACTGGACAACGCCTGGTACTGGTTCGGCGGCTCCGGCAAGATGATGTCGAATGGTTGGCTCAAACTGGACGGAAAATGGTATTACTTCCGTTCCGGCGGTCAGATGGCAACTGGCTGGATTCAGGATGGCGGCAAGTGGTATTACCTCACCGGCTCAGGAGCAATGGCGGCGAACAAATGGGTCAAGTCAGGAAGCTACTGGTACTACCTTGGTTCCAGCGGTGCCATGCTGATCAATACCACCACCCCAGACGGCTACCATGTCGATTCCGAGGGCAGATGGGTATAATATCGTCTATTTATTCAGGAGCGAATTTTATATGAAAAAGACTATGAAAACGCTACTCTTCACTACCCTGTTGACTGTTGCATGCAGTTTTAGCTTTCACGCGACAGCCCATGCAGAAGCCGTTTCTGGAACAATTGTGGACGACTTTACCTGGAGTTTCGATTCAGATACGGATACGCTGACAATTTCTGGCGAGGGTGCTCTTCCAACAGCATTGACTGATTATCC
>DVLN01000178.1 GCA_018715465.1 Candidatus Faecivivens stercorigallinarum
GTAGATGAAAAACGCAAAATAAGTCTAAAATGTGTTCATGGAGGTTCATATGAAAGTTGCTATTATTGGTTCAAGAGGGCTAAACATCGAAAATCTCGAAAAATACCTGCCGGATAACGTCACTGAAATCATTACCGGCGGCGCAAAAGGGGTCGATACATCTGCAAAAGAATACGCACTCGCCCATGATATCCCGCTGACTGAGTTTCTGCCAGAATATAATAAATACCGTAGGGCCGCACCCCTCAAGCGCAATCAGACCATTATCGAACATGCTGATCTGCTGCTCGCTTTCTGGGACGGAACCTCCCGCGGTACAAAATACGTGATTGATACCTGCAAGAAAAACGGAGTTCCCATCGAGGTTTACCGGTTTGAGCTGGACTGAAATTGTTTAAGGCACCCCCGTCACCGGAGGTGCCTTTGCAGCATCTTCAAAAATATGATATGATATCAGGCCAGCGCCGCGCCTAATGCACGGCAGCTCTCCAAGCCGGCTTCATCCGGGGTTTCGTTGCAGATGACGCTCTCACACGCCAGCTGTGCACCCGCTCCGCGGCAGGTCTCCTCCCAGCTGCGCATCCACTCGCCGTCTCCCCAGCCATATGAGCCAAACAACGCAATCTTTTTGCCGTTCAGCCCGCTTTCACACCCGGCAAACATCGGCTCAAACTCGCTCTCTTCCAGCACTTCCGCCCCCATCGCCGGGCAGCCGAAGGCAACCGTGTCATATTCATCCATCATACTGCCGTCAAATTCCGCACAGGTCAGCAGCGCGACCTCCGCGCCTGCTGCCTGCGCTCCTTCCGCGACCGCTTCAGCCATCATTTTGGTGTTACCGGTTCCGCTCCAGTAAACGACTGCTGTCTTGCTCATGAAAAATCCGCCTTTCTGTCAGTGCATCTGGTTACCTATTGCTAACTCATGGACAAAATGCCTGATAAATGTCTGACATGTTGTCTCCCCCACCCTTCAGCCGGAAACTGTTCCCACAAATCCAGCCCGCACGGCTTTTCAGGCGTTGGCAATTCCTCTTCCGAAAGTGTCTGTTCTGTCAGATGCTTTCCAGACTGCAACCCTTTCGGTGAGCCAGGCAACTGAATGTCTGCCCGTATGACCTTTCTTTATCTGTTAAGGTTACCGGTCAGAGTGAGTTACCCATTGCTAACTGTAAACAGGATACCCCTTTTGTTTGCATTTGTCAAGCGCTTTGGATATTTTCATCAGATTGCGCAAAGCTAGTTAGCGATAACTAACTAGCTTTGTCCCTTTTCACCATGTCAAAAAGCCGCCCGCAAATCCCCGGACGGCTTTTACATGACAATCTTAATTATTTATCGGTCGACGGCTTGCCCAGCGTCTTTTCATATACCCGCGCACGGATAAAGTTGTACGCTTCGACCCAGTCGGTAAACGCATTTTTCAGAATAACACGATCCAGTCCCAGCTTGCTCATCAGCTTCATCTCGACCAGCTGGCGCGCTTCCAGACAAAGGACACATCCCTCCAGATCGGGTACTTCCTCCTGATTGGCGCCCTGGCCGGTATGGAATGCGATCAGCGCATCCAGCCATTCATAGTCATGCTGATCGGCAACTTCCCGCAGACGGTGCTCAATCTGGTCACTTTCCAGATAGATAATCAACGGTTCCAGCGGACGGATGATGTCAGCCAGCTCGCTCATAAAGCTCTCGATTTCCGCCTGCGGCAGGTCGAACCACATCATCATCTCGCAGACCGGATTCTGGAAAAACATTCCGTCAAATACCCAGACCGCTTCCTCTTCCATCGCCTTCTGAGCAAACGCTTTCCACCGCGCCAGCATCAGCGGACGTTCAACCTCCCACGGCTGACATCCGTAAAAGCGATAGAACTCAAGCTCTTCCTGAAGGCTCTCATGCAGTTCGGTCAGCGGAATCAGATAACCTTTCGGGTTCTCCGTCTCCTCCACCGGGAACAGCACCCGGTCTTCCTCAGGGAATTCGCGGTACTGCTCAGGTGTCAGAAAAGCATAATTCATCAGATCGACCGGGTTGGTCGGGGATTCCTGGGTGAACAGGTGGACACTCTTATGCCAGCCCCGCAGCTGTGACGCAACAAAACGGGCGCCGGAAGTCTTTCCGGTGCAGGGTACCCCCTCTAAAAGGATCAGCTTGCATGCCATAATTAAACAGTCCTTTCCTCTCTAAATGTCTCATCAAATTTTCGCTATCTTCAATAAAACCTTTCCTTTGAAAGTTTCCATCTCAATAGCTGGTTCCCGCTCCGCCGCAGCGGCCGGGATCACAGGGCGGCAGGAGATACCTTGACGGCAATACGCCTGTCTTCACTGCAATTTCAGTTTGGATTCTTTACCATTATACCATACAATATTTTCCCCGGCAACTGGAACAATAACCGAATATACATCCAGCCTTTGGACATTTCTTCCAATTTCCCCGTTGGTTTTTGGGCGGTTAGACCGTATTTTTACCGCTCGTGCAGCGATTCTCCTTCCAGCCAGGCCTGCACCCGCGCCGCCGCTTCCAGCAGCCAGAAACCGAAACGGTATTCTCCTAAAACCAGCTGCTGCTCAGATTCGCTGAAATCAGACAGCGCATCCGCCTGCTGCTCCGCCGTCGCGGCCGGCAGGCAAAGGGACGGATACAGCACGCACCACCAGTTGTGCCCAGCCCCTTCCCCGATGGTCACGACCAGCGCGGTATATTCCCCCGCCGGCATCGTCAGTTCGCCCTCCCCGGACGGGCTGTCATCCGCGATTGGATAACTGCGGGTATTGAAAAACTCCTTCTCAACCGCCGCAGTAACTTGAGCGTCACAGCCATTTTCCATCAGCACCACTTCCGCCTCCCGGCAGACCCGTGCAAGGTTGGCAGAAACCATCTCTGCCGCCTGTTCTGCATTTTCTGCGCCTTCTGTCAGCTCAGCCGTCAGCCCGGTCAGCCGGTCGCGTACCAGCAGCTTGAGCGCCTGGTCTTCGTCCGAATCAGAAGCCGCGCGGATATGCAGCCGCAGGGTGTCCTGATAGACCGGTGCCGCCTCGAGATATGCCGCTGCCGTCAGCGTCAGCAGAAAAACAATAACGCCTGTTACTACCGCGCAAAGCTGAATCAAAAGGCGGGAAATCTCTCTTTTATCTTTGGAAAAAATGATTTTCAACATGTTTATCCATCCTTATCTGTCGTGATAACCAGAGGATGGACCATTTTTCCAGAATTATACAGCCTTTTTCAGTTTTCAAAAGCAATCGAAACCCCATCTGGAACGCCCCGGCAAACAAATATCTCGCCCAGTTTCCGAATCTCAGGATGGTTCGCCGCCCGAACCGCATCTTCGGTCCGCTCAAACAGCCCGAAAACTGCGCTGCCCGAGCCGGTCATCAAGCTCATACCCGCCCCGTGTGCAATTAGCGCCCGGCGTATTGCCCCGATCGTATCCAGTACGGCCGCCCGTTCCAGCACATTTTCGGCAGCCGCATCCATTCCGGCAATGTCAAAACGCGCCATCGCCGCAATCAGCCGCTCCTGATTGGGACGCGGGCAGTCGGGCATGCTGTCAAACGCCTTGAACGCCGCCGGCGTCGATACCCCAAACGGCGGCTTGATAATCAGGTAGGTACCTTGGCCAAAATAGGGCAGCCGCTCGATTTTCTCACCAATCCCGCTGACCCGTGCTGTTCCCCCCACCAGGCAGAAGGGAACGTCGGCCCCGATTCTGACACCTATCTGGCATAATTCATCCCTGCTCAGCCCCGTTCGGTACATCCGGTTCAGCCCGACAAGCACTGCGGCTGCATCCGCACTGCCGCCCGCCATCCCGGCCTGAGATGGGATCGTCTTCTGCACCGATACCTTTACGCCGCCGCTGACGCCGGTCGTATCAAAAAACAGCTTCGCGGCACGGTATCCAGTATCCGCCTCCTGATAGGCAAAGTCTGCCGCCGACAGGCTGTCCGCCCGGCTGAGGGTAACGCAGTCGCTGAGGCTGACCGACTGCATCACCATATCCATCAGGTGATAGCCGTCATCACGCAACCCGGTGATGTCCAGCGACAGATTCAGTTTCGCGCGTGCCAGCAAAATGATCTTATCCATTCTTCTGCGCTCTCCTTTCTGCACTCACAGCCTGAGCAGCCGGTTCTGCCGAATGCCAATCGCGTGAATCGGGCACATCTCATGACAGCAGTAACAGCGGATACATTTGCTGTGGTCAATCCGGGCCTTGCCCTTTTCAATATGAATCGTATGGGCCGGACAGCTTTCCGCACACTTGCCGCACCCGACACAGCGGGCGGTGTCGATCTGTGGGCGGGAGGTCAAAAAACGGTTGACCAGCGGCCGGCCGATCTTTTGCAGCGGATGCGGCAGCTTGGACAAAAAGTCGGTGCTCATCGTCCGCGGGCGGGCAAAGTCTGCAAACACTGCCAGTTCGTCTCCGACCAGTGGCAGTTCTCCGTCTCCGCCTGCACAAAGTCCCCTCTCTTCCGCCGCTTTCAACGTCAGAATCTCCTGCTGCTCCCGTCCAATTACCCGGCAGAGTGCTCGGTCCAGCTGGTAAGGCGACCGGGAAGCAAGCAGCATACCGGTCTTACGGCAGCTGCCGGAGGAAGGGCCGTCCCCCTCCATCGACTCGACCGCGTCACAGAAGGTGACAGCCGGGCGGACTGTTTCACAGAGATCGACCAGCATCTGGCAGAAATCCTCCTTTTTTGGATAACGCCAGTGGTAGTCCGGCTTGGTCAATCCGGGAATCGTTCCAAACAGATTCTTGACACCGCCCGACAGACCGGTCATGCAGTGGGTTTTCAGCTTACAGACCGAGATCACCAGATCTGCTTCGGCAACCGGCCGGATGATCGGAAAGGTATGACAGCGTACCGGGCTGGGACAGGCTGTTTCCACCGAGGTATAATCATCGTTCAGATGGATACCCTCCTCCTCCGCAACCGCCCGCATGCCGGTGACAGTATAAATACCCGACAGCGCCGCATGAGTATACAATCCGCCCGGCGAGTCGGCAAGTGTAATATTCTCCGCTTCAACCCCCAGACTGCGCAGCAGCCGGATGACACCCCGCACAACCTCCGGGTGGGTGGTCGTTGTCTCCTCGGGACGCCGTTTCATCAAAAGGTTCGGCTTGATCACGACCCGCATCCCCGGCCGGACCAGTTCTTTCAGCCCGACCATCTCTCCCAGACGGGCTACCGCCCGTTCTGTTTCGTCAGGCAGATACCGTTCAAGGCGGCAGACCCCGACCGGTGCATCAAACATTGCCATATCTTTATAATTCCTTCCCCGCTGCCGGTGCTCTCAAAAAAATGCCGCTGCGCTTCCCTGCAAAGGCAGCGCGGCGGCACCGGACAGCATTTTTAATATAATGATGATTACTCAATCCGTCCATTCCGAAGGTCGTCCAGAAATTCCGAAATTCCTTTTACGGCAGCCGTCAGATGGTTGACCGAATAGCAGTAGGAAACACGGATAAAACCTTCCCCGCTTGCGCCAAACGCATCTCCTGGTACAACCGCGATCTTCTTGGAATACAGCAGTTTTTCGCAGAATTTCTCCGATGTAAGCCCGGTCGATTTGATACAGGGGAAGACATAAAACGCTCCCTCCGGTTCAAAGGTATGCAGTCCCATCCGGTTGAACTCGTCGACGACAAACCGGCGGCGCAGGTTGTATTCATCCCGCATCGCGGTGATCGAGTCGATGCAGTTACGCAGTGCTTCTACGCCGCCCCACTGGGAAGTCGTCGGCGAACACATCAGCGCGTACTGATGAATCTTGAGCATCTGGGACAATGCAGCGGGCGGTGCACACAGATATCCCAGCCGCCAGCCGGTCATCGAAAACGCCTTGGAAAAACCGCCGATAATGATGGTGCGTTCCCACATGTCCGGCAGTTCCGCAATCGACACATGCCGTCCGTTATAGGTCAGCTCAGCGTAGATCTCGTCCGATACGACGACAATGTTGTCGTGCCGACGCAATACCTCGGCGATTGCTTCCAGATGTTCCCGGCGCATGATACTGCCCGTCGGATTATTTGGGAAAGGCAGCATCAGCATTTTGGTTTTAGGGGTGATCGCCGCCTCCAACTCCTCCGCAGTCAGTCGGAAATTGTTCTCCTCTTTTAACGGAATCGGAACCGGTACCCCAAAAGTCAGCGAAACGATCGGTGCATAGGCAACATAACTCGGTTCAGGAATCAGTACCTCGTCCCCTTCTTCAATGAAGGCGCGAACCGCAAGGTCGATGCCCTCGCTTCCACCGACTGTGACCATAATTTCGTGAGTAGGGTCATATTCCAATGTAAAACGTTCCCGCATATAATCAGAAATCGCCTTTCTCAGCTCCATCAGGCCAGAATTGGCAGTATAGCGGGTATTTCCGCGCTGGAGATTGTCAATCGCCGCCCGGCGGATAGCATACGGGGTCTTGAAATCCGGTTCACCAACACCAAGGGAAACGACCCCTTCCATCTCATTTGCAATATCAAAAAAACGGCGGATACCCGAAGGCTTCATCTCCGCGGTCCGTTTACAGATCAGCTTTTCCAAATCCATCAAAGTGAAATGTTTCTCCTTTCATCAATTCCCGTTTTGCCCATAATTACCCCGTTTTCCTTATACCGGGAGAGCAGGAAATGGGTCGCGGTCGAAAGGACGCCGTCCAGTACCGCCAGCCGTTGAGATACAAACAGCGCGATATCCTTAAAGGAATGGCCGACTACCCGCAGATGCAGGTCATATCCGCCGCTCATCAGATAAACACTTTCTACCTCATCATAATCGGCGATCCGACGGGCGATTTCCTCAAAGCCATAGTTGCGCTGGGGGCTGACCCGTACCTCGATAATCGCTTCAACCGGAGCATCTTCGATCTTGTCATAGTCCAGCAGCGGTTTATATCCACGGATGACGCCTGCCTTTTCATAGGTTTCAATCTGCTTCTGGACGACGTCTTCGCTTTCACCCATCATCACAGCAATTTTCCGGGCTTCCAGCCGGGCATTGCCAGAGAGAATCTGCAACAGTTTATCCATTCAAATCTTCCTTTCCGGTTATGATCGAAAATGATTATATGTATTCAAGTATAGCACATTCACCCGCAAAAATAAAGAGCATTTTTCCCAAACATCCGATTTTTCCCATTCGTTAGCAAGTTAAACCACCGCAAAAGAAAAAGCCAGACTACCCGTCGCCGGGGTCTGGCCTGTCAGTGACAAGACGGTCTATCAATTTTCAGCATAAAAGGTGACCCGAATATTGGTTCCCCTTCCCAGCTCGCTCTCCAACTTGATATCGGCGTGGTGCTGTGCGACAATATGCTTGACGATCGAAAGCCCCAGCCCAGTGCCGCCAGTTTCCTTTGACCGGCTCTTGTCGACCCGATAAAACCGTTCAAATACCCGCTCCTGGTCGGCAGGTGAAATCCCGATGCCGGTGTCCTGCACCGACAGAATCGCCCGGCCTTTGAGCGGAACGACCGATACCCGGACGGAACCGCCTTTATAGTTATACCGGACTGCGTTGTCACACAGATTGGTGATCAGCTCCTCGATCATCCCACGATTGCCGCAGACGGTCGCATCCGAACCGGTCAGCGTCAGCGTCACCTCGCGGGCAGCTGCATTGACCTGCATCGAATCAACCACCTTCCGGGCAACAGCGTACAGGTTGACCTGCTCAAACAGCACCTCCTGCACCGGGCTGTCCAGCTTGGACAGCTGGATAATATCATTGATCAGCGTAATCAGACGGGTTGCGCTGTCCCGAATCTGCCGCGCATAATAGGGCACCTCATCCGGCTGAATAATCCCGTTTTCCATCAGCTCGGCATATCCTGAAATCGAAGTCAGCGGCGTTTTCAGCTCATGGGATACGTTGGCGGTAAAGTCCTGCCGCAGCTGCGACGTCTTGATCAGCTCCTGGTGCTGACTGCGGATGGTCGAGATAAACGGCACCAGCTCAGGATAAGGCGAGGTATAACCCGGCTTTTCAATATTCTCACCCATATTGACAATCGGGTGAACCAGACGGTTGGTCAGGTGGTGCGCCAGCATCATGGATAAAAAGAGCAGTACCAGCATCAGAGCTACAACTATCGGAATCGCACCAACCAAAAACTGCCACAGACTCAGCGCATCACGGGATACACGCAGCAGGTTTCCGTCCCGCAGCTGTACAGCATAATAATAGGTATTGCGGCTGAGGGTATCGGAATGACGGACCGAGGAACCTTCCCCATTTTCCAGCGCCTGCTGGACCTCTTCCCTCGCAAGGTGGTTCTCCATCACGCCGGCGTCAACGTCCGAATCGAACAGCACACGCCCGTCTTTTTCAATCAGCGTCACCCGTACGTCTCCCGCCGAAACGCCAGCAGACGTGACATTTTCAATTCCGTCCGCAGCGTTATATACCCCTGCCAGCAGCTGACAGGTAGTGGACAGATCCTGGAACACCTGATCGCGAAAGCTGCCGTAAAATACCATCGACAGTGTCACCAGTGCCATACTGATCGCCACCGCGGCAAGCACCAGCATATACTGGTTGATCTTTCTTTTCATCTTATCCGTCCTTTTCCGGCACACATCAACTGCGTATCACTTCGTTCAATCCTCCGGGTGCGTCGTCTCCGCATCCGCCGCAGGTGCCTCAGCAATATAACCAACTCCGCGCATCGTGCGGATCATCGAAGCAGAATCCCCCAGCTTTTTACGCAGCGATTTGATGTGCATATCCAACGTCCGCGATTCACTCTCGTATCCGTCCCACACCCGTTCCATAATCAGATCACGGGAAAGGACGATTCCTTTATTCAGCATCAACAGATGCAGCAGCTCATACTCCTTGAGTGTCAGTTCGACCGGTCGGTCGTCGACATAAGCCATTCGTTTTTCCCCATCAAGAAAGACGTTGCCCAATGTCAGGAATTTGGTCTCCCCTTCGCTGCTCCGGCGGAGCAGCGCCTTAACACGGGCAATCATCTCCATGACACCAAACGGCTTTGCAATATAATCGTCCGCGCCTGAATCAAAACCGCGTACCTTGTCAATCTCTTCTCCTTTGGCAGTAACCAGAATCACCGGCAGCCGCCGGGTGTCTGCTCTGCGGCGGAGATTTTGCAGAATCGAAATGCCGTCTTCGTCTGGAAGCATGATATCCAGCATAACAAGGCTGGGCAACCGGTCGGCCATCGCCGTGTAAAATTCCCGTGCCGTTTCAAATCCCTGTACCCGGTAACCACTGTTTTTCAGAGCAAGCATCTCAATCTCACGGATATTCCGATCGTCTTCCACAATGTAAATCGTCTGCATATTGAGTTCCTTTCCATTCCCCGCCTGCCGGGCAGGGCAGCATATGACAAAAGGGCGGTGCTTTACGCCCCGCCCCCATTGACCGTTGTGACTTTCGCGCCCTGTTCACCATTATATCACAGCCCGGACGCTCAGGCAAGGTGATAGGCGGCGGCAAATTGTTCTTTCTGGCGGTCAAATTCTTCGCTTTTACGTTTGACACCCTGGAGATACTCGTGGGTATCGTATTCGCCTTTATGAACCTGTATCTGACAGACCGCCAGGTTGGAGCAATGGTCGGCAATCCGCTCATAACAGGTCGAGATATCCGACAGGACAAAGCCCATCTCTATTGTACATTCACCATTTTTCAGCCGCTCTACATGATTCTGTTTGATCTGCGCGTTCAGGTCGTCAATCACCTGCTCCAGCGGCTCAACCGTCTCAGCAAGCCCAATGTCCTCTGTCTCAAACACCTGGCTGGTACGGGTGACAATGTCCCGTAGTGCATCCGAGAAGACCAGCATCTCTTTACGGGCCGACTCGGAAAATCCCAGACCTTTGTCGGCAATTTCCTTGGCGGAACGGGCAAGCTCGACCGAGTGGTCACTCATCCGTTCGATATCACCGATCGAATGGAGCAGAATGGATATCTTCTGGGAATCCTGCTGAGAAAGTTCGTATTTGGAGAGCTTAACAAGATAGGTGCCAAGTTTATCCTCGTAGTTGTCAACCTTCTGTTCAAGTGCTTCAATTTCCTGTTCGAAGGTTTCGTCGTACTTACCGACAATCAGATCAAATGCACGGAGCAATCCGGTTTTGCAGATCTCGCACATACGGTTGGTAACCTGCATTGCCTGTTCCAGCGCATAAGCAGGAGTGGACAGGAAACGGTCGTCCAGTGCCTGGAATTCGCTGACGGTTTCGACCTGTTCGTTGTCCCGAATCGTCATCATCGCCATCTTTTCCAGCAGTTTTCCAAACGGCAGCAGCACCAGGGTTGCCAGGACGTTGAAGGTGGTATGGATGACGGCAATGCCGGCAGCGGTCGCAGGCTGCGACAGAAACTCAAAGTGCACAAACTGGTTGATCGAGTAAAAGACAATCATGAACAGCGTCGTGCCGACGACGTTGAAGTAAAGGTGAATCAATGCGGCACGGCGTGCGTTTTTGGATGCACCTGCCGAGGAAATCAGCGCAGTGACACAGGTACCGATGTTCTGACCCATGATGATGGGCAATGCCGTACCAAAGCTGACCGCATCGGTGACGCACAGCGCCTGCAGGATACCGACCGAAGCGGACGAAGACTGGATAATCGCAGTCAGAATCGCACCGGCCAGCAGGCCGAGAATCGGATGAGAGAACATGGTCAGAATACCGGTGAATTCAGGGACATCAGCCAACGGTTTGACTGCCGCGCTCATCGTCTCCATACCGGTCATCAGCACCGCGAACCCGAGGAAAACCTGTCCAAGGTCACGACGGCGTTCGTTCTTGCAGAACATCAGGTAGACAATACCGATTGCCGCCAATACCGGCGAAAAGGACGAGGGTTTGCACAGCTGAATAAAGAAGTTGTCGCTCGAAATCGCGGTCAGCGACAACAGCCAGGAGGTAATGGTCGTGCCGATGTTCGCACCCATAATGACGCCTACCGCCTGGGAAAGGCGCATGATGCCAGAGTTTACAAAACCGACAACCATGACCGTTGTGGCCGAAGACGACTGAATGACCGCCGTGACACCGGCACCAAGCAGAACCGCTTTAATCGGATTGCTGGTCAGTTTTTCCAGAATCCGCTCAAGTTTGCCGCCGGAAGCCTTGGTCAGACCGTCCCCCATGACATTCATACCATAAAGGAACAGCGCAAGACCGCCTACCAGTGTCAGAAAATTGAAGATACTCATACATAATCCTCACTTTACACATTGTTTCCAGATTCTTTACATTTGCTGGATTCAGAATAGTGCAGCCAGGTAAACAAAAAGAATATGTAATGTAAGGTTTATGTAAAATTTCGTTAATTATCCTGTCGTTTGCTGCCGATTGGCAGCTTCTTTGGTCGAATGCGGGCAGCTTCAGCTTAAATGATAGGTCAATGCAAATTTGTCCTTCTCGCGGTCAAAAACCTCATTTTTCTGCTTGACAGCCTGCAAATACTCATGGGTATCATATTCGCCCTTGTGCACCTGTATCTGGCAGACCGCCAGGTTGGAGCAGTGGTCGGCAATCCGCTCATAACAGGTGGATATATCCGAAAGGGCAAATCCCATTTCAATTGTACATTCGCCATCTTTCAGCCGTTCAACATGGTTTTGCTTGATCTGAGCATTCAGATCGTCGATCACCTGTTCCAGCGGTTCAACTGTCCGGGCCAGTGCGATATCTTCCTTCTCAAATACCTCGCTGGTACGGGTCACAATGTCCCGCAGAGCATCGGTGAAAACCTGCATCTCATTGCGCGCCGAACCGGAAAAGGTCATCCCCTTTTCATCCATCTCCCGCGCAGAACGCGCAAGCTCGACTGAGTGATCGCTCATCCGCTCAATATCACCGATTGAATGCAGCAGAATCGAAATCTTGCAGGAATCTTCCTGTGAAAGCTCATACTTGGAGAGCTTGACAAGATAGGTACCCAGTTTGTCTTCAAAATGGTCGACTTTCTGTTCAAGTGCTTCTATCTTCTGTTCCCTGCCTTCATCGTACTTCCCGATTACCAGGTCAAACGCTTCCAGCAATCCGGTTTTGCAGATCTCGCACATCCGGTTGGTCACCTGCATCGCCTGCTCAATTTCATAGGCAGGGTTCGTAAGGAACCGATCGTCCAGCGTCTGGAACTCGGATACCGTTTCCAGCTGATCGTTGTCCCGAATGGTCATACAGGACAGCTTGACAAGCACCTTGCCAAACGGGAACAGAACCGCTGTCGCCGCAACATTGAACAGCGAATGGATGACCGAAATACCAAAGGCATTGGCCGGCATATCCAGGAAAGCGAAATCGACAAAAATGTCGGCTGTGTAAAACAGAACCATAAAGAGTACCGTTCCGATTACATTAAAATAGAGATGAATCAGCGCAGTACGGCGCGCATTTTTGGAAGCACCTGCGAGGACAGCAGCGCTGTGAGACAGGTACCGATGTTCTGACCCATGATGATCGGCAGTGCCGTCGAGTAGGTAATCGCGTCGGTGACGCAAAGCGCCTGCAAAATGCCAATCGACGCGGCCGAAGACTGGATGATACCCGTCAGCAGCGCGCCGCAGAGCATACCAAGAATCGGATTGCTGAACAAAGTGAGGATTCCGGTGAATTCCGGCACGCCTGCAAGGGGTGCAACTGCGTCGCTCATCATCGACATACCGGTTATCAGGATGGTAAACCCAAGGAATACATCTCCAAGATGCTTCTTTTTCTCGCTTTTGGCAAACATGATGTAGACAATGCCGATTGCAGCCAGTATCGGCGCAAACGACGTCGGCTTGAGCATCTGAATCAGGATGTTTTCACTGGAGATACTGGTCATCGCCAGCAGCCAGGAGGTGATGGTTGTGCCGATATTGGCACCCATGATGATACCAACCGCCTGGGTCAGCTTCATAATCCCTGAGTTTACAAAACCGACAACCATAACTGTCGTCGCTGAAGACGACTGAACCACTGCCGTGACAACCGCTCCGAACAACAGACCTTTGAACGGATTGCCGGCAAATTTCTCGAGGATTGCTTCCAGTTTGCCCCCGGAAGTCCTGGTCAGGCCATTGCCCATGACGTTCATTCCATATAATGTCAGCGCCAGTCCGCCTACGAGGGTCAGGAAATTGAAGATAGTCATACAAAGTTCTCACTTCACATTTTGTTTGCACATTTTTTACATTCCTGAATTCAGGATAGGGTTGAATGTAAAGTGAGGCGATACGTAATGTAAATTCTATGTAAAATTTACCTATTTTGCGGTTATTCGACCTTATTTGCAAGCTTGTGTACCTGCGCATTTACCGCATCGGCCGATTTGTGGTTGCCGGTGATCGAGAAGAGCACCCATTCGGCAATATTGGTCGCATGGTCGCCGATTCGCTCAAAATATTTGGCAACCATCAGAAGGTCGGATGCCTGAGACCCGTTGTTCGGATTCTGACGGATCAGCTCGATCAGGTCGGACTTGACCTGAACAAACAGCTCGTCAACCTGGTCGTCACGGGTGATGACACTGCTGGCGCGTTCCATATCTTTATCTACAAACGCCTGCATACAGTCGAGAATCATGCCGCTGGTTTTCTTTGCCATCTGTTCGATCTTGCCGAGATGGCTGATGTAGGACTCATTCGAAAGATGAATCGCAATCTCCGAAATATCGACTGCGTGGTCCCCTACCCGCTCCATGTCGGTGATCATCTTGAGCGCTGCCGAAATCTGGCGCAGATCACGGGCAACCGGCTGCTGGGATAACAGCAGCTTCAGGCAGAGGCTCTCAATCTCCCGTTCCTTCTGGTCGATCTCTTCGTCAAACGCGATGGCTTCTTTTGCCTTCTCTACATCCTGGCTCAGAAGCGCGTTGATGGCAAATCCGATTGCATGGGAAATCTGGACACCCATCGCAATCATCTCGTTGTTCAGCTGAATCAGCTGACGGTCAAATCTATTGCGCATATTCTTTTACCTGCCTTGTATTGGGGTTGTATATTTTCCTTCCGCCATTTCCCTGCTGCTGCAAAGACAACGGCTACGTTCTGATCAAAAAGTGTGGATGGTTGGCACAATCTCTTTGCTTTCGGGCGTGGAAACGACCTTGGGTTGCTGAGCTCCAAAGGCGGGAACGAGTCCCGGCAAACTGAGAGCACAGGCACTGTGCCGCGTTCGC
Source organism: Candidatus Faecivivens stercorigallinarum (assembly GCA_018715465.1). GTDB lineage: Bacteria > Bacillota > Clostridia > Oscillospirales > Ruminococcaceae > Faecivivens > Faecivivens stercorigallinarum. The sequence continues at coordinate 14,165 of DVLN01000178.1, forward strand.
TCAGGCTGTTTTATTCACGGCCGAGCCCGTCGGCACGCGGGCGAACGACGCGAACTGGGAGCGCAGGCTCTGCGCCTTAGCCGAAGCGGCCGGTGATGTAGTCTTCGGTGCGTTTGTCGGCCGGTACCGAGAACAACTGCTCAGTCGGGCCGGATTCGATGATCTCACCGAGCAGGAAGAAGACCGTTTCATCCGATACACGGGTCGCCTGCTGCATATTGTGGGTGACCATGACGATGGTGTAATCCTTTTTCAGCTCAAGAACCAGATCCTCAATCTTGCTGGTCGAAATCGGGTCCAGCGCAGAGGTCGGTTCATCCATCAGAAGGACTTCCGGCTCGACTGCAAGAGCGCGCGCAATGCACAGACGCTGCTGCTGACCACCGGAAAGGCCGAGGGCACTTTTGTCCAGACGATCTTTCAGCTCATCCCAGATGGCTGCACCACGGAGTGACTTCTCGACAATCTCATCCAGCTGCCTTCTGGAACGGATGCCGTGGGTACGCGGACCGTATGCAACGTTATCATAAACGCTCATCGGAAACGGATTGGGTTTCTGGAAAACCATGCCAACCCGGCGGCGCAGAAGGTTGACGTCCATATCGCCGTAGATGTCTTCCCCGTCAAGGAGAACACTTCCAGTAATCTTGCAGCCTTCAACCAGGTCATTCATACGGTTGAGGCTCTTTAAAAAGGTAGATTTGCCGCAGCCGGATGGGCCGATAAAGGCGGTGATCCGGTTAGCCTGAATATCCAATGATACATCTTTTAGGGCGTGGAAATCGCCGTAGTAAAGATTCATGTTGCTGATGGTGAATTTATCCATAACTGACTCCTTTTTACGTTGTCTTATTACGCGTCAATCAGCCTTTTTTCAGCTTGCCCGCGATCAGACCAGAAACTCCGTTGAGCAGCAGCACCAGTACCAGCAGCACGACTGCAACGGCATAGGCCTTGTTGATATAAAGTCCTTCATTCGCAAGCAGGTACATATGTACCGCAAGGGTACGGCCGGAACTGGTCAGGCCGGACGCAATATCGCCAACAGTGCCTGCGGTAAAGATCAGCGCCGCAGTTTCACCGACAATTCTGCCGATACTCAGAATGACACCCGAAAGTATGCCGGGAACAGCCGAAGGCAGTACCAGCTTGAAAATGGTGCGGCATTTGCCGGCACCAAGCCCGAAGCTGCCTTCACGGTAGCTGTCCGGAACAGCAAGCAGTGCTTCTTCGGTGGTGCGCATGACCAGCGGCAGAATCATAATCGCAAGGGTCAGACCGCCGGACAAAATGGAATAACCCATCTTGATGGCGACGTTAAAGCAGAGATATCCGAAAAGGCCGTAAATAATCGACGGGATACCTGAAAGGGTCTCGGTGGTCAGACGGATAAT
>DVLN01000179.1 GCA_018715465.1 Candidatus Faecivivens stercorigallinarum
CAAGAAAAGGCGGTACGCTACCCCTCCACGGGGCGCATACCGCCTTTTCTTGTTATCCAGCCCTCCGGCTGTATCGGTTGAGCAAAAGTCCGCGTGGGATTGATGTGGTATCTTTAACTTTGGGAAACTCCGGTTTCCCATTTTGAAACAGCCTTATCACTTACACAAAGTTTCTCAGCCAGCTGCTGTTGTGTCAGATGCTTCTTTTCCCGCAACGCTTTGATTGCAGCACCGGTAATGTAATTGTTCATTGCATAAATCTCTCCTTTGCGTATTTTACGATACCATCTTTTCAGGCAATCGACAACCTACGCATCGTAGAGTATCCGTCAGTCACGGATGAAACGATTTTAGATTCTTAGCACATGGTCAACGGAAGCGTTCTACCGTCGCACGACTGTCCACCGGACAGTCGGCGAAAGACAGCAATCCAAAATTTGTCAGCGCCGTGCCGGCCCACGTAGTTCCAGAGACTGCGTAATCGGTAGTTTACACCTCGCTCAGGTATGGGAAAGGGGCATCGAACCCCTTTCCCATATCGAGACCCCCTTGATAGGTTTCTCGAGCTCTCCTGATCTAAGGACGGCAAAAACATAACCGGAAGATAGTGCTTAGTCGTCAGTTCCCAGGGCGCTGCCCTGGACCCGCAAGCCTTTGAAAAGGCTTGACCTAAACTTTTTATCATGACCGACCCCACAGACTGCGAAACATTACCCCGCCGCTCTGCGCGTCGGTCAAACCACCGGTCAAAAGAAGTACCTTAACCGAGCCTCATTCTAAAATCTTCATAACCAAATTTGCGGATGATTTTCAGGCCGTCTTTTTCGGAATAGGTCGCGAGAATCGGCAGCGGCATCCCATTAAAGGTATTGTTCTTGACAAATGAGTAAATCGCCATATCGGTAAAAACCAGCATCTCGCCTTTTTGCAGCTGATGGTCAAAGGAATAATCCCCGATAATATCACCTGCAAGGCAGGTCGGGCCGCCGAAGCGATAGGTGTATTCCTTTTCCCCAGCTTCCCCGCTGCCGATGATATACGGCCGGTAAGGCATTTCCAGCACGTCCGGCATATGGCATGCGGCGGAAACGTCCAAAATGCCGGCTGTAAGGCCGTTGTGAACGGTATCCAGCAGATGGGCGACAAGGAACCCGGCATTGAGCGCGACCGCTTCACCAGGCTCCAGATAGACCTCAACGCCATACCTTTCGCGGATACGCCTGACTTCCCGCACCAGCGTTTCGATATCGTAATCCGGGCGGGTGATGTGGTGGCCGCCGCCGAAGTTAAGCCATTTCATCCGCGGCAGGTATTCGCCGAACTGCTCCTCAATCGCCGCAAGGGTTGTCACCAGCGCGTCCGCGTTCTGTTCGCACAGTGTATGGAAATGCAGTCCCTCCAGCCCGTCCAGCAGTTCAGGCCGGAAGTTTTCTTTTGTCACCCCAAGCCTTGAACCGGGCGCGCAGGGATCATAGATTTCATGCCCTTCCTGTGTCGAGCAGGCGGGATTCAGCCGGATACCGCAGGAAACCCCGTGGCTGAGTGCCTTATCTTTAAAGTGCATCCACTGGTCAAAGGAATTGAAGACCATGTGACCGGCAATTTTGACCAGTTGGTCCATCTCTGCCTCACCATAGGCCGGTTTAAAGACATGGACTTCCTTACCGGGCATCTCCTCATACCCCAGCCGTGCTTCAAACAGTCCTGAAGCGGTCGTACCGGCGAGATATTCCCCGATCAGTGGATAGACCTCCGGCATCGAGAACGCCTTTTGTGCCAGCAGGATTTTACAGCCGGCGCGCTTCTGGACATCAGCAAGGATCTCAAGGTTTTTTCTGAGCAGGTCGGTATCAATGATATAAGCGGGGCTGTCCAGCTGGGAAAACGCCGCCGGGATGGATAAGTTCTGCATCTGCCAATCTCCTTTCATACAAAAGCAGGCCGCACCGCCAGTTTGCAGACGATGCGGCCTTGGTGTTCAGCTTAGTTAGTCAACCAGCGTGGGGTTGAAGTCTTCCTGCCAGGGCAAGCCCCATTTGTTCAGCTCTTCCATAAAGGGATCGGGGTCGAACTCCTCAGCGGTATAGACGCCGGGTTTGTTCCATTTTCCGGTCAGCAGCATCGAAGCGCCGATCATTGCCGGAACGCCGGTGGTATAGCTGATCGCCTGGGAACCGACCTCGCGGTAGCATTCCTGATGGTCACAGATGTTGTAGAGGTAGTAGGTCTTCTCCTTACCGTCCTTTTTGCCGGTGAAGATGCAGCCGATGTTGGTCTTGCCGACGGTGCGCGGGCCGAGGGTCGCGGGGTCGGGCAGCAAAGCCTTCAAAAACTGAATCGGTACGATCTCCTTGCCCTCAAACATAATCGGGGTGGTCGACAGCATGCCGACATTTTCCAGACACTTCATATGGGTCAGGTAGGACTGGCCGAAGGTCATAAAGAAGCGGATACGGGATACTTCAGGGATATTCTTTGCCAGCGACTCGATTTCCTCGTGGTGCAGCAGGTACATATCCTTCTGGCCGACGTCCTTAAAGTTGTATTCCCGTTTGATGCTCATAGCGGGGATTTCGACCCAGTGGCCGTTCTCCCAGTAGGAGCCGGGTGCGGAAACTTCGCGGAGGTTGATTTCGGGGTTAAAGTTGGTGGCAAAGGGGTAGCCATGGTCGCCGCCGTTGCAGTCGAGGATGTCGATGGTGTCAATGGTATCGAACTGATGCTTTTTAGCATAGGCGCAGAATACCTGGGTGACACCGGGGTCAAAGCCGCTGCCCAGCAGTGCGGTCAGGCCCTTTTCTTTGAATTTGTCCATATAGGCCCACTGCCAGGAATAATCGAAGTATGCTGAGAAGCCTTCTTCCTTGCAGCGTTTTTCATAGATAGCCCGCCATTCCGGGTCGTCGGTATCTTCCGGCTCATAGTTGGCGGTATCCATATAGTTGACACCGCATGCGAGGCAGGCGTCCATAATCGCCAGATCCTGATACGGCAGCGCGATATTCATAACCAGATCGGGGTTATAGGAGCGGATCAGCGCGCAGAGTGCGTCAAAATCCATCGCGTCGACCTGAGCGGTGGTGATGACCGTTTTGGTCTTGCCGCGCAGCTGGTCAGCGAGCGCGTCACAGCGGGACTTGGTACGGGAAGCGATGCAGATTTCAGTGAAGACATCGCTGTTCTGGCAGCATTTGTGGACGACAACGCCGGCAACGCCGCCAGCGCCAATAATCAGAGCTCTTGACATAATTTCAGTTCCATCCTTTCCAGATTCAGACTTGATATAATTGAGAAAAGCAAAATTATTCTTTGCCGGAAAGCAGATCTTTTACATAATTCGGCAGCGCGAAGCTCCCCTTGTGCAGCGCGGTATTGTAATACCGTGTCTTCAGGCCAAGGCTGTTCCAGTGCTCCTCATCAAACACACAGGGGTCGCATTCCGTATTTTTGGACGCAAACCCAAACAGCCAGTGTCCCGACGGATAGGTCGGGATATGCACCTGATAGACCTTTGCCGTTGGGAAGACAGCAGACAGCTGACGGTGTGCCCGCTGCATCGCGAGAGCGTCCCCGCGGTAATAAGGGCTTTCATGCTGGTTGATCAGGATGCCGTTTTCGGTCAGTGCGCCGTAGCAGTTGCCGTAAAACTCGCGGGTGAACAGCCCTTCTCCCGGCCCGAACGGGTCGGTCGAGTCGACAATGATCAGGTCATAGGCGTTCTTTTGCCTCCGGACAAACTTAAGTCCGTCGGCGATATGCAGTTCCACCCGGATATCGTCCAGCCTGGACGCCGTCTGGGGAAGGAACCGACGGCATGCCTCAATGACCTCCCGGTCAATCTCACACATATCAATCGACTCGATCGTATCGTATTGCAGCAGTTCCCGGACGCATCCGCCGTCCCCGCCGCCGATGACCAGTACCCGTTTGATATCCGGGTGGACTGCCATTGCCGGATGAACGATCATCTCGTGATAGATAAACTCATCCTTTTCGGTCAGCATGACACAGCCGTCCAGCACCAGCACCCGTCCAAATTCGGGGGTGTCGTACAGGTCAATCTGCTGAAAACGGCTCTTGTGGGTGTACACCTGTGCGTCAATCCGTATCGAAAAGCGTGCGCCATCCGAATAATTCTCGGTAAACCAGAGTTCCTTTGCCTGCAATCCCATCATCCTTTCTATCTCTTTCCAAACGGGTTCAGCGGACCACGTTGATTCGGCTGATATTCATATCTTCCGTACCGGTCATGAAGCAGCCTTTTTCCTTTGCATAGGCGATATACCGCAAAATCTCATCGGTAATCCGTTCGCCGGGTGCCAGAATCGGGATACCAGGCGGGTAGCACATGACCGACTCGGTCGAAATGCGTCCGGCGCTCTCCTCGATCGGAAGTGAGACTTTCTCACTGTAAAAAGCAGCCTGGGGGGTCATTTCCACCAGCGGGTTGATATATTCATGGTCGAGCATGCCGGTCAGGTCACCGGAGTACAGCCGTTTGATCTCAGACAGTGCCGAGATCAGCCGTTCGATCTCGAGATCGCGGTCGCCCGCAGTGACGATTGCAAGGAAGTTGCCGATATCGCCGAACTCCAGCTGGATATCATACTCATCCCGCAGCAGGTCATAGACCTCGACGCCGGCCAGCCCGATATCGCGGGTATGTACCGACAGCTTGGTGGTATCGAAGGCACAGCAGTATTCCCCGTCGACAATCTCGCTGCCGAAGGCGTAATACCCGCCCAGTGCGTTGATTTCTTCCCTTGCATAGTCCGCCTGTTCGATGGTTCTTTCCATCATGGCTTTGCCGTTGAGAGCAAGGTTGCGCCGCGCCATATCCAGCGAGCAGAGCAGCAGATAAGACCCGGAAGTGGTCTGGGTCAGGTTGATGATCTGACGGACATATCCCGGGTTGACGCCTTTTCCGCAGAGCAGGAAGGCCGACTGGGTAAAGCTGCCGCCGGTCTTGTGCATCGAGCAGGCGGCCATATCCGCCCCCAGCTGCATCCCGCCGGGCGGAAGCAGGTCACTGAAATAAAAATGGGTCCCGTGTGCCTCATCGCAGAGCACCAGCATTCCGTGTTCATGGGCAATTTTGATGATCTCCGGCAGATCGGAGCAAACCCCGTAATAGGTCGGGTTGTTGACCAAAACAGCCTTTGCATCGGGGTTCTGTTCAATTGCCTTTTTGACCCCTTCGACCGACATTCCAAGCGGAATTCCGAGCCGGCGGTTGACACCGGGGTCGACATAGACCGGCACTGCGCCGCAGATGACCAGCGCGTTAATTGCACTGCGATGGACATTGCGGGGCATGATGATCTTCTCGCCCGCCTTGCAGGCGGTCATGACCATTGCCTCCACGCAGGAACTCGCCCCGCCGACCATCAGAAAGGCGTAATCTGCGCCAAAAGCGTCGGCTGCGAGCTCCTCTGCCTCCCGAATCACCGAAACAGGGTGACAGAGGTTGTCCAGTGCCTTCATCGAATTCATATCCGAGCGGATGCAGTCGCTGCCAAAGAAGTCACGCAGCGCCTTGTTGCCCCGTCCGCCCTTATGCCCCGGCACGTCAAAATGCACCATGCCGGAATCCCGGACCCGTTTGAGGGCGTCACAGACCGGGACTTTTGTCTGATCCAATCTATACAATTTCTTTCAATTGACCTCCAAAACAGCATTATTGATTATTCATAGATATTCTGACCGCTGAAAATTTCAATCATCTCCCGCCGCAGCAGACTGGTAATATCCAGCCGGGTGGAGGGCGGCAGCTCATAGACATCCTGATTAAAAAGATAGTTCTGCAGCTGAATATCCTTAATCAGCATTCGAGTATGGAACATATTCGACTGATAGACATTGACGTCATAGGCATCATATCTGGTCAGTGTTTTGCGGTCGATGAAATCCTGAATCGAAGTGATATCATGGTCAATAAAATACTTCTTTCCATGGACATCGCGGGTAAATCCGCGCACGCGGTAGTCAATCGTAATAATATCCGAGTCAAATGACCCGATCAGGTAATCCAGCACGCTCAGCGGCGAAATCATCCCGCAGGTCGCGACGTCGATATCCACCCGGAAGGTCGAGACGCAGTTGTTGGGATGGTGTTCTGGAAAGGTATGGACTGTCACATGGCTTTTATCCAGGTGGGCATGGACCATCTGGCCCTGGTTGCAGGACGGGTCGATATCAACCCCTTCGAGATCCTTCTCGGCAATCAGCACATTGACCGACGCGCCCTGCGGGGCGTAATCCTGTTTGGAGATATTGAGTATCTTGGCACCGATCATCTGAGTGACATCGCACAGGATCTTGGTCAGTCGTTCGGAGTTGTACTGTTCATCAATATAAGCGATGTAGTCGGTCTGCTCCCGTTCCGTCTTTGCATAGCAGACATCGTAAATATTAAAGCTCAGGGTTTTGGTCAGATTGTTAAAGCCATACAGCGTCAGCTTCTTTTCCAAACCGTTCATCACAGCCTTTCAGGTTCTTGTATGCCGGAGAAACCGAATCATACAGATACTTATAAAATACAGCAAAATCAGGAAAAAATCAATATTTTTCTACAATTTTACATGATTTTTTCGCAGGCTCGCCCATCCAGACGCCAAAATCAGCGGATTTTCTTGCTCTGCCGCGAAAATTCTGCCTCATAGGCCAGCCCGCCCGGCTTTTTGCGCCCATAAAAACCGGCACGAAAAAGGACACCCCCCGCCTCCGGCAAAGGATGTCCATTTTGATGAACCATGCACCAAAAAAATCAGTCTTCACGACCACCGTTCTGGAAAGCCTTCATATTGCTTTCCAGCCGCTCGAGAAGGTTGACCAGCGTCTCGATCTCTTCAGGAGTAAATCCCTGGACCTTGATGCGAGTCAGTTCCATCATCAGAGAGTCCGAACGCTCAGCCAGCGCACGGCCTTTTTCAGTCAGAGAAACGAGGTTGTAACGGCTGTCCTTCTGATTGATGACACGGCTGACAATACCGGACTTTTCCATGCGGCGGAGGGATACACCGACAGACGCACGGCTGACGCCGATTGCAGCAGCGATATCACACTGACTCTGTTCGTCTCTTTCCAGCAGGGCGTGGAAGATGGGCGGCTGTCCAAAATGGATGCCTTCGCCCTTGAGCAGCTCATTGGAACAGGTTCTGTTCAAGCCGCCGATCGACCGGGAAAGTTCAAGCAATTTTTCTTCATTACTCATGGGATTCACTCCTTCATTATATTTGCATTTCTAAGAAAATGCGCAGACATCCCCCTGTTTTGAATCTATCCTTATTTTAGGCTATTCAGAGAAAAATGTCAAGTATTTTAGGAAATAATTCACTTTTCTTTAAAAATAACCTGCTTTTCAGTAAGGCAGATATCTGGACAATTGTACAATCCATCTGCTATAATAAAATATATATTCGATATATTCTGTTT
>DVLN01000180.1 GCA_018715465.1 Candidatus Faecivivens stercorigallinarum
GTATTCTTCTTTCTTTTTTTGTTAATTGTCCAATATGTATTGTACTCCTACAGGTAAAAATGGTTTTTTTGCGGGGGAGAACTTGACAAATACCGCTTGATTTGCTATAATACATAAGACTTATCTGCCGCCATGGCGGAATTGGCAGACGCAAGGGACTTAAAATCCCTCGGTGGCAACACTGTACCGGTTCGATCCCGGTTGGCGGCACCAGGCCTGTGGGTATCCAAAAGATACCCGCAGGCTTTTTTGTTTTGCCCGGTTTTGTCTCATTCGGCTGGCAGATTGATCAGGCGGTCGGTTAGCTGGCGCAGCCGCGGCAGAAAAGCAAGGGCGTCCGTAACAGCCTGTTGGACAGCGGGCTGTTCCAGACGGCCGACCGATTGCAGTGCCTGTTCAAAACAGGGCAGGTACTGCCGGTAACCGTCCGGTGCGTCGGTCAGCAGAACTTTCATCGCACGGGCGTAGGTAGTCAGTGTCCAGAAAGTGATTTCCCGATGAGCACCCTCTGCAATCAGTGTGCGGCTGGCCTGAATGGCGGTAAAGCGGGAAAGCGGGGAGATGTCGGTGCTGTAGGGGAGGGGGGTATGCCCGATTCGGGCTGCCAGGTCGTAGAGTGGTTCCAGCCTGTCCAGCAGCTGGCCGGCCAGTTCCGGGGTGATAAGATCCAGCCCGGGGAAGGAGAGCATCTGCTGATATGCCTGTTCCATCCCATTTGCCTGCATGACCTCCCGTGCCCGTAGATATCGCAGCCGGACGGTCGGGTTTTTCTGGGCGGCAGTCAGGATAGCATGGGCAGTAATTCCCATTGGGAACAGCCAGGAAAGGACCAGGTCGGGCAGCGATCGGTCGTAACGGATACCGGTCAGCCCACTGTATACCCGTTCGATTGCCTGGTCGCGCCGGGCTGCCAGGAATACCAGGCTGGAAAACTGGTTTGCCACCTGCTGCTGAAGAGGTGCAAGCCTGCCTTCCGGGTCGTCGATTGTGCAGCAGTACCGGAGGGAGTTGGCAAGATGATAGTTGGACAACGACCGTTCAGGTGGAAAAAGCTGTTGCCAGCTGACAAAGGAAATTTCCAGCAAGACCCCCTGATGAATCAGCTTGCCGGGCTTGGGCGGCGGTGTGGGATCAGATGTGACCAGGTAGACATCGGTATCGGAACCGGCCGGCAGCCTGTCTTCCGGTGAGAGGGTGGGAGCTGATCCGCCGATATAGGCGCCGAGATACCCTGGTTTGTCGGCGGCATTTTCTGCAACCCAGCTGCGGGCGGCCTGGATGGCCTGAGATAGGGTTGGGGAGAGTAGGGACGGTTGGTTTGGCTGATAGGGCTGCATAAAATTCCTCCTGTCAGGCGCGGTTGCAGGTATTGCGTGCATGTGACGTAAGGATAGTATACAGGATTCAATCGACGGAATCAACCCTGCTTTCGTCAGAAACGGTAGCTTTTCGCAGCTGTGCTGCTTGATTTTTGGGGAAAAATGAGATAAACTGTTAGTGGTAAACCAGAAAAAACAGAACTGGGAAGGAAGTGTCTGACAAGATGAAGCCACTGATGATCGGGATTGCCGGCGGGACCGGCTCCGGCAAATCAACCTTTACCGGCCGCTTGCGGGAGACCTTCGGAGATGACATCGCGGTCGTTTACCATGACAATTATTACCGCAGCAACGACGGTGTACCGGTCGAACAGCGCAAAAAGATCAACTATGACCATCCCGATTCCCTCGAAACGGAACTGCTGGTCGAGCATCTGATCAAGCTGAGATCGGGAATCGCGATTCAGTCTCCGGTCTATGATTTTACCGTCCACAACCGTTCGGAAAAAACTATTCGGATTGAGCCGCGCAGTATTATTATTGTGGAAGGGATTCTGGTGCTGGCTGACAAACGTCTGCGGGACCTGTTTGACATCAAGATCTATGTTGAGACCGACGCCGACGAGCGGATTCTCCGCCGGGTGATGCGGGATTTGAAGGAACGCGGACGTGATATTGAAAATATTGTCGACCAGTACCTGACGACCGTCAAACCGATGCACTATCTGTTTGTCGAACCGTCGCGGGCAAAGGCTGATTTTGTAATCAATGGCGGGATGAATCCGGTTGCGCTGGACCTGGTTGTCACCAAGATCCGCGACCGTCTTTCACAGCAGCAGAAGGGGACAGAAAAATGATGAAAGTAGCAATTGAAGATTTCGCAAATGTCAAAAAACTGGGTGGACTGACCCTGTCGCCATCGGGTCAAAAGGCTGCCTTTACTGTTACGACAGGCAGTGTAGAAGATAACGTCTACCGGACGGATATCTGGGTTTATGATCCTGGTCACACCCCCGCGCTTTTCCGGCTGACGGCAGGGGAGGACGGCAAAGCCCCCTGTTTTCTGGATGAGGACACGGTTCTGTTCCCTGCTGACCGCCATGGACGCCATAAACCGGAAAACGGTGTGCAGTATACCGTCTATAACCGGATTGCACTGGGCGGCGGTGAAGCGGAGGAGGACTTTGTTCTGCCGTTTTCGGCGTCCGGCCTGACGCCGCTGGGTGAAGGAAAATTCCTGGTCAGCGGTCTGCGGGACCTGTCTCTGCCCGACCTGACGGGACTGTCTGGCGAGGAAAAGGCGGCAGCGGTCAAAATGCTGGAGGAAGAAAAGGATTATGAAGTTTTTGATGAGCTGCCCTTCTGGTTCAACGGCAGGGGCGTCATCAACAAAAAGCGCCGCGGCTTGTACCTTGTCTGCCCGAAGACAAGTGAAAACAAGCTGCTGACAGCCGAATATTTTGACCTGCACGGATTTTCGGTCAACCAAGAAAAAGACCGGGCGGTCTTCTGGGGCAATGAGTTTACAACCTTGAACAGTCAGAAATCCCGGATGTTTGTCTGCGATCTGAAGACAATGCAGATGACCGAGGTACAGCTGGGCGGCAGATACCGTGTGGATGCTGCGGTTTTCTGTGGTGAAACGGTTGTTTTTGCAGCGGCGACCGGTGAAAAGTACGGCAGCAGTGAGAACCCGGCCTTTTATATCTGCGCATCGGACGGCAGCTTTACGCTGCTTACAGCTCCCGACCCCAGCCTGAGTGCAGTCGGCAGCGATATTGCCGGCGGCGGGGACAGCTTTGCTGGGGATGAGAAGGGCGTCACTTTTGTCCAGACAGTTGGATATCATTCGGTTTATCGCCGGCTGAAATTGGATGGCGAGATCGAGACGCTGGCTGCTGAACCGGGCATCATCAGCTGTGCACAGGGAACCAATCCGATTTATCTGATTGGTATGGAAAAAGACGCGCCGCAGGAGTTTTATCGTTATGAAAATGGCCAGCTGGAAAAGCTGTCGGCCTTCAATGCCGATTATCTTGCCAGTCATGAGATCGCCCATACCGAGCATTTTACCTTTACCGATTCGGACGGGGTGGAGATCGACGGATGGGTGCTTTACCCGGCGGATTTTGATAAAAACCGCAAATATCCCGGCATTCTGGATGTTCACGGAGGCCCGCAGACCGCCTATGGCGAAGGCTTCTTCCATGAGATGCAGTACTGGGCAGGGCTTGGATACATCGTCTTTTTCTGCAACCCGCGCGGCAGCTCCGGCAAAGGCGGCGGTTTTGCCGATATTTACGGCGACAACTACGGCGTGCGGGACTATAACGATCTGATGGAATTCACCGATCAGGTGCTGGAGAGAGTCCCCCAGATTGACCCGGCCCGCATCGGCATGACCGGCGGCAGCTACGGCGGATTTATGGCCAACTGGATCATCGGGCACACCGACCGTTTTGCAGCGGTCGCTTCTCAGCGGAGTATTGCCAACTACGTCAGCAAATGCCTGACCACCGATATCGGCTATTATCATAACCTGTCGGCGATTCAGGCGGACCCCTGGTCGAGTCCCGAGAAGATGTGGGCTCATTCGCCGCTCGCTTATGCCAACCGTGCCAAGACCCCGACCCTGTTTATCCAGTCGGACGAGGATTACCGCTGCTGGATGGGAGATGCGGTGCAGATGCTCCAGGCGCTGTTGATGCACGGGGTGCCCGCGCGGATGTGCCTGTTCCATGGAGAAAACCACGAGCTGTCTCGTTCCGGCAAGCCCAAACACCGTGTGCGCCGGCTGCGTGAGATCACCCAGTGGTTTGACAAGTACCTCGGACGGTGCGAATAATACCCGAGACCCGGCAGCTGAGAGCCAGAGTCGAGCACAAGGGAATTCCCGATTATTTTACCCATTGGGAGCAGTATACCCGCCGGTACCTGCGTTTTCAGGCGGGCGAACAGATTCTGACCGCGGGAATGGAAA
>DVLN01000016.1 GCA_018715465.1 Candidatus Faecivivens stercorigallinarum
GATTTAAAAACATATTGATGTACAGGATATAAGCCGCAAACTCACCGACATTGATCTGGTCGTAGAAAAAGAACAATCCGCCGCAGAACAGTACCATCAGATACAAAAGATCGGTAAACATCCCCATCCCGGAGAAGAAATAGCCCATGACCTTGTAGCTGTCGTCCCGTGCCTGAATATAACGGCTGTTGTTTTCATCAAACTTTTCCATCTCATGTTCGGCCGAAACATAACTGCGGGAGATACGGATGCCTGCGATCGAGTTTTCAATTGTCGCGTTGACCTCGGCGATTTCCTCGCGGCTTTTCAGAAAGGCGCGGTTCATGTGTTTTCGAAGCAGCACCGCAAACAGAACAATCAGCGGTACCATTGCAAACAAAATCAATGTCAGCAGAATATTGATCTGCGCCATCATGATAAATGCGCCGATCAGCGAGATGATCGACAAAAACAGGTCTTCCGGGCCGTGGTGGGACAGTTCGGCGATTTCGAAGGTATCGTTGACGATACGGGAAAGAATTGAACCGGTCTTGTTTTCATCAAAGTATTTAAACGGCAGTTTTTGCAGCCGTCCGAATGCTTCCTTACGCATGTCCGACTGGATACCGACGCCGACCATATGTCCCTGATACTGCATGAAGTAGCTGAGCAGCATCTTGATCACATAAATCAGCAGCAGCGCGCCCGACCAGGCCAGCAGCATCCCCATATTTTTATTGGGGACATAGTCATTGATGATGTTCTGGGCAATCCGTGGGTAAAACAGGTCGGCGCAGGCGACGATAAACGCCGCGATCATGTCCAGTGTGAACAGCTTCATGTGCGGCTTATAGTACCGCGCAAAACGTTTCAGCATCTTACTCTCCTCATCTTTCCTCATATTTTGATTCAGTATAGGAAGATTATACCATATCTGTCAAGCAAAGGCAAAGCACCCGGCTGGCAGAATAAATTTTATTTCCAGGCTGTTTTCCCCACTTGAAAGAGTATTTGAGATTTTCTATAATCAATATAAAAGCCAAACATGACAGACAGCTGTCCTGTTTGATCTGGTATACTGTAAACAGAGGATAAAAGAAATTGTGCACGGGAGGAAACGGTATGAAAATTGAACGGCTGATCGGGATACTTTCGATTTTATTGCAGCAGGAACGGGTCACCGCACCGGAACTGTCCAGACGGTTTGAAGTCTCCCGTCGCACCATCAACCGAGATATCGAAGATCTTTGCCGGGCTGGCATTCCGATTGTCACCACGCAGGGACAAAAGGGCGGTATTTCCATCATGGAGGGTTATAAAATGGATCGTACACTGCTGACGTCTGAGGAAATGCAGACCATTCTTGCCGGCCTGCACAGTCTGGACAGCGTCAGCGGTACCAATCGAGTCGCGCAACTTATGGAAAAATTATCGGTTGGCGGCTCTGACTGGATGTCGGGCAGCCAAAATATCCTGATTGACCTGTCCTCCTGGTATAAAAAATCCCTGGCACCAAAAATTGAGCAAATTCGTGCGGCAATGGATAGCCACCGTCTGCTGTCATTTATCTACTATTCCCCACATGGTGAAAGCCGGCGGCTGATTGAACCGTATTACCTGATCTTTCGCTGGTCGAGCTGGTATGTATGGGGGTATTGTGCCACACGAGAGGACTACCGGCTGTTCAAACTCAACCGGATGGAAGAAATACAACCAGGCGCGGCGTTTGAGCCGCGGACAGTCCCTTTACCCGACCTGCGCAACGAGCGGATTTTCCCCGGCGGTATCCGGGTTCGAGCGTTGTTTGACCCGGGCTGCAAGTGGCGGCTGGTGGAAGAATTTGGCCCTGCTTGTTTTGAGCAGCAGCCAGATGGAAGGCTATTGTTCACAGCCGATTACACCGACGAGGAAAACCTTCTGACCTGGCTGCTCAGTTTCCGGGAAAAGGTAGAATTGCTTGAACCGAAGCAGCTCCGGGAAAAACTGCGGGATTCTGCCAGACAAATATTTGACCGATATCAGTAGAGAGGATGTGTCAACATGCGTTATCTGTGGCTGGACGATTATCTACTTGGAAAAAGGGGGGTAACAAAGGATTTGCAGCCGGTGTGGAATTGGATCCGGTATAAAATCGGGGAAAAGATGTTTGCAGCGGTCTGTCTTGATTCAGATGGGAAACCGTACTATATTAATCTCAAACTCAAGCCGGAAGAAGGGGATTTCCTGCGCCATCAGTACCCCGATATCCTGCCGGGATACTATTCAGATAAGGTGCACTGGAATTCTGTCCGGCCGGATGGACAGGTCCCGGATGACCTTCTCCGGGAAATGCTGGACGAGTCCTACACGCTGGTCCTTGGGAGTTTAAGCAAAAAACAGCGGCGGGCGGCCCTTGGGATCAGCTGCTGCGGGACAGAATGTAAAAAGTGCCCGTTTTATGGTGGGCAGTGTGCCGGGTGCAACGAATCCTGCGGAAAGGTATTTCATGCACCGGCAGGAAAGGCGTGTCCGATTTACGCCTGCTCGGTTCAAAAAAAGCGGTATGTCAGCTGTACCGAGTGCAGCGAGCTTCCATGTGAAATATGGGCTGCGGTGCGTGATCCCCAGCTGTCTGACCAGCAGTTTGAAGCGTCGATTAAAGAACGTATAACAAATCTTGGGAGGGAATAATGGTGGCATTTGATTATAAGAAAGAGTATAAGGAGTTTTATCTGCCGTCCGGTCAGCCGCAGGTTGTAACAGTTCCAGAAATGAATTTTCTTGCGGTCCGGGGAAAGGGAAATCCCAATCTGCCGGACGGCGGGTATAAACAGGCAATCGGCCTGTTATATGGCGTCGCTTATACTATTAAAATGAGTAAGATGGGAAGGCATCAGATTGACGGTTATTTTGACTATGTAGTACCGCCGCTCGAAGGGCTTTGGTGGCAGGAGGGTGTCTGTGGAGTAGATTATACACGGAAGGAAGATTTCCAGTGGATTTCAATGATTCGTCTGCCGGAGTTTGTAACACGTGAAGTTTTTGACTGGGCGGTGACAGAAGCGGCGGATAAAAAGAAGATGGATTTTTCCGCTGTGGAATTTATGACCTGGCAGGAAGGCCGCTGTGTTCAGTGCATGCATGTCGGTCCCTATGACAATGAACCGGAAACCCTCCAAAAAATTCAGCATTTTATGCAGCAGCAGGGTTTTGTGTTTGATTTTTCGCCTGGCCGGTATCATCATGAGATTTATCTGAGCGATGTCCGGCGCTGCCGCCCGGAAAATCTGAAAACAGTTATCCGTCATCCGGTACGGTAATAGAGAAACTTTGATTGCGCAAAAATCCCTTCTGCTCAGAACAGCAGAAGGGATTCTTCATAACGATCGTTTCTGTTTTGACTCAGAGCAGCAGGCTGCCGATCTGATAGATCAGCGTTCCCGCGGCCCATGCAATTGCGCACTGCATGATGACGACGCCAATTGTTTTCAGGCCGGAGCCAAGCTCATTCTTGATGGTCGCAATTGCCGCCACACAGGGGGTATACAGCAATGTAAACGCGAGGAATGCCGTCGCACTAAGTGGGCTGAACATCGAATGGAGTGCAGCAGGCAGTTCGGCGGTACCGACACCCAGCAGAACACCCAGTGTTGAGACAACCGCTTCCTTTGCAGTAAAGCCGCTGAGCAGAGCAGTTGCAACCCGCCAGTCGCCATTGCCGAGGGGTGAAAGCAGCGGCGCGATCAGCTGTCCCAATGCCGCAAGCAAGCTGTCGGCATTGTCGGTGACAACATTTAAGCGGGTGTCAAAGGTCTGTAAAAACCAGATGATGATGGTGCCCAGAAAGATGACGGTAAACGCGCGCTGTAAAAAGTCTTTGGCTTTGTCCCACAGCAGCAGTGCAACCGATTTGGCCGACGGGAAACGGTAGTTGGGCAGTTCCATGACAAACGGAACCGGTTTGCCGGAAAAGACAGTCTTTTTCATGACCAGCGCCGCCAGCACTCCGACCAGCATGCCGCCAAAATATAGTGTAATCATCACCAGCGCCGCCGCGGATGGAAAAAAGGCGGAGGCAAATACCGCATAAATCGGGATTTTTGCTGAACAGCTCATAAATGGCGTCAGCATAATCGTCATTTTCCGGTCGCGGTCGGAAGAGAGTGTTCTGGTCGCCATGACTGCCGGCACGGTACATCCGAACCCGATCAGCATAGGGACGATGCTTCGTCCTGACAGGCCGATCTTACGCAGCAGTTTATCCATGACAAACGCGACGCGCGCCATATATCCGGTATCTTCCAGAATCGACAGGAAGAAAAACAGCGTAACGATAATTGGCAGGAAGGAGAGAACACTCCCCACTCCTGCGAAAATACCGTCGATCATGAGACTATGTACCACCGGGTTGATGCCGTATACAGTCAATCCCTTGTCGACAAGTGCCGTCAGCCAGTCGATACCGGCTGCCAGCAGGTCGCTGAGGAAACTCCCGATGACGTTGAAAGTCAGGAAAAAGATCAACAGCATGATTCCGATAAAGACCGGAATCGCAGTAAACCGCCCGGTCAACACCTTATCAATTTTTACGCTGCGCTGATGTTCAGCGCTTTCATGACATTTGACAACCGTATCTCCGACGACCGATTCAATAAAGCTGTACCGCATATCTGCCAGTGCTGCGTTGCGGTCTAGTCCAGATTCCTGCTCCATCTCGATGATCGAGTGTTCCAGCAGTTCCTTTTCGTTGTCGTCCAATTCCAGCAGCTCGGTGATCTGTTCATCGCCTTCGATCAGCTTGGTTGCAGCAAACCGGGCGGAGATTCCAACCCTGCGGGCGTGGTCCTCGATAACGTGGGAGACCGAATGGATGCAGCGGTGAACCGGGCCATCGGGACAGAAGTCCAATACGCTGGGCAGTATCTTGTTTTTCGCGGTGTCGACCGCCTTGCTGACCAGCTCGGATACGCCTTCATTTTTGGCGGCGGAAATTGGAATGACCGGTATTCCCAGCCGTTTGGACAGTGCTTTGACGTTGATCGTGCCGCCGTTTGCGCGAACTTCGTCCATCATATTGAGCGCCAGTACCGTCGGAATCCGCAGTTCCAGCAGCTGTAATGTCAGGTAGAGGTTGCGTTCGATGTTGGTCGCGTCGACGATGTTGATAATCCCGTCCGGGTGGCCATTGAGGATAAAGTCACGGGTGACGATTTCCTCGCTGGTATATGGGCGGATGGAATAGATACCCGGCAGGTCTACCACCGAGCTGCCCTTTGCATCCCGGATGTCGCCCATCTTCTGGTCGACGGTGACGCCGGGAAAGTTGCCGACATGCTGGTTGGCACCGGTCATACTGTTAAAAAGGGTTGTCTTGCCACAGTTCTGGTTTCCGGCAAGAGCAAAGATCATATAGGATTCCTCCTCTGATGGACAGGCGTTTCCGCCGCCTTAGTCCTGTGTAATTTCAATCTGGGCGGCGTCTTCCTTGCGAAGGGTCAGTTCATATCCACGGATCCGAATTTCGATTGGGTCGCCCATCGGCGCCACCTTGATAACGCTCACCTTTGTGCGCGGAATCAGGCCCATATCCAGAAAACGCAACCGCAGCGGACCTTCACCACCGACGGTCTGTATGGTCGCATGCTGACCAACTGCCAGTTCAGCCAGTGTCATGTTGATACCTCCTAGGGCGGCTTGCCTTGGCAAACCGAGTTTACTCTGTCTAACCCATATGGTATCACATTGTTCCGTAAGCGTCAAGAGAATATACAACAGGATGTGAAAGGCAAGCACCATCTTTTTTGTCAAAAAATAGAGGAAAGGAGAAGAAAGCTCAAAGACGATCGCAGTTATACCAAAAAAAAGAACTTCCATTTAATGGAAGTTCCTGAAAATAAAATAAAAAGGAGTAATTATAAAGGAGGGGGATTGAATTAGAAACAATGAATCTTTGTTTCCGT
>DVLN01000181.1 GCA_018715465.1 Candidatus Faecivivens stercorigallinarum
AGCACTGATTTCTGAAATGAAAATAACCTGTACCGATTGATGTTGTAAATAAAACAAGAGCTGGGAATTCTGTTTGCACGGTTCCCAGCTCTTGTTGTTTTGATATGGAAATTAAAGGAGAATCTGTTTGAAAACGTCTGGCAGGCAGCCGATCACATCCTGAGGAAGCATCGCATATGCAGTCAGTTTTTCTGCCGCGATATCTCCCGCCGCAGCATGCAGAAAAACACCACACAGGGCAGCCGCCTGAGGAGAAACTCCCTGCGCCAGAAATGCCGCAATCATGCCGCCGAGTGTATCGCCGCTCCCACCTTTGGAAAGACCAGGGTTCCCGTTTTCGTTGATAAACAGCCGACCATCTGAAGCAATGACGGTGGTTGCGTCCTTTAAAACCAGTGTGACTCCGTATTCCTGCGCAAAACGGGCAGCAATTTCAAAACGGTTTTCCCGAATTTCGTCAATTGTCAGTCCACTCAGTCGGGAGAATTCCATCATATGCGGCGTTAGGATCACAGGCGCCTGTGCCTTCTTCAGTTTGTCGACGCCGATTTTAGAAAGGGCATTCAGAGCGTCTGCATCCAGCACCATGGGGACTTGAGCGTTATCCACTAGAAGATCGGATACCAGCTGCTGCGTTTCAGCTGTCAGGCTCATTCCACAGCCACAGAGGACAGCTGTTGACCATCCGTTTGCTTTTTCCATCAGCGTTGGAATTGCTTCGGGTGATACTGCCCCCGATTCAGCCAGCGGCAGAGAACATTGCAGCGCTTCCGGCAGACAGATGCGGATGGGGAGCAGTGCCTGTTCAGGAGCCGCCGCCATAACCAGTCCGACCCCGCAGCGGGCGGCTGCCTGAGATGCAAGCAGGACTGCTCCGGTCATCGTACGACATCCGCCGGCGATCAGCAGCCTTCCGTAGCTGCCCTTGTTGGAATCCGGTCTGCGGGGCGGAAGCAGCGGACGGACAGTTTGCTGATCGGCCAGTATAATACCGCCTGCCCGGCCCAGCATCTGCTGGTCAATGCCGATTTCAATGACTTCAACCTCTCCGCAGAGAAAACGGGAGGATTTGAGAATATGGGCTGGTTTTTTTGCGGCAAAGGCATAGGTAATATCTGCCTGAAAGCTGTTGTCCGCGGCGAGACCGTTGTCTCCGTTGATACCGGTGGGGATATCCAGTGCAATCCTTTTTGCGGAGCTGCTGTTGGCTGTCTGCACAGCAAGAGCTGCCGGTCTAGGCAGCTGGCCGTGGAATCCGGTTCCAAAAATACCGTCGAGAATCAGACAGCTTCTCTGACAGAGCATGGAAAAAGTCTGCTGGTCCGGCTGGTTCCAGACACGGATTTGCGGGTATTCCTCCAACCGCGACAGGTTTAGCGCGGCAAGGGGGGAGAGCTGTCCTTCCAGACAGAACGCCAGATCAATCGTCAGTTCCGGCTGCCATTGGAGCAGCACCCGCGCAATGACCAGACCGTCTCCTCCATTGTTTCCGCGTCCCAACAGGATGAGGATATTGGCTCCCGGGACGAGCAGTTCTCCAAACCGTCGAATCATCGACTGGGCTGCACCATTTCCGGCATTTTCCATCAGCTGTTCAAAGCTGGTACCGTCCTCGACCGCCAGTTTTTCGGCGGCTCGCATCTGATCTCCGGTCAGTATAACCATCTTATTCACTCCCTTGTCATCTGTAAACAGCCATCTGAATGATCGCCAGCAGCAGTAAATGAGCCGGATAAAACCAGTAGAAAAACCATTTCCCGCCGGTTTTCCCACCCTTTTTGCCATTGTACCGCCCAATCAGCGGCAGTGAAAGAACCGTGCCCATCTGGGGCAGACATCCAGCCAGCAGATCGTCTACGGGATAGCCGCTGAGCAGGCCGCTCAGGATGGAATACAGCGTAAAGATGGTTGGAATCAGGATAAATATTCCGACCATCCGCTTTTTATCTCCCCGGTTGCGGGCAAAATTCAGGGTATACAGGATTGCCATTACCGGCCAGTCTCCCAGCAGCGACAAAAAGCAGAGCCCACCAATCGCCATCAGCCGGTCTGCACCTTCCAGATATTCGTCAGCCCACAGAGCAAGCAGTGCCAGCAACAGGGTATAGATCATGTTCAGACTCAGCAGAGCGCTGCTGTCTTCCGGCAGACCGCCTTCCAAAAACAGAATAAACGGCAGATAGGAGACGGCAGCAAATATCGCAAGCCTGCGGGCATATCGTCTAAAGTTGCTTGTGTGCCGGTAACCTTCTGCCAGCATAAAACACATGACCGGCGCGGTAATCCGTCCCAGTGTGTGCATGACGATCCCAGCGGCAGAAACGGTCGGTACAAAAGCCCAGGCAATATGGTCGATCAGCATACAGACAATTGCAATCAGTTTCAGCCCGCCGCCGGTCAGTCCCGGCCGTTTATCCGATGCCGGATATTCCATTGTCTTTCAGTTCGCCGTAAAATTCGTGCCGCTCAAAATAGCCAATGACTTTTCCCTGCTGGTCGCGGACCGGGGTAAAAAACTCCCGTTCCTGACGGGCAGGGTTGATCGCTTCAAACATTTCCTCTTCGCCTGCGTCGGCACGGGTAAGAAATGCCTCGATTTTTTGGCAGGAATCCTGATTGTGACAGCCAAAGATGCTGTCTCCAATACCGATTCTTCCATCATAACGTTTGTGGGCGGCCTTGTTCATATATTGGATAATATGGTTGCGGTCGCAGAAAACGATTTGATACGGATAGGCGTCCAGAATAGCTGACAGGACCGAAAAGTCAGTCATCATCGTCAATTTCTCCTTTGTGTCCAAGTTCAAGACGGATCTCCAGCAGCTTGTTCAGCAGCTGATGTGCTGCCTGTTCCTTGCTCATCAGCGGCAGTTCGAACTCATTCTCCCGGGTAATCAGTGTCAGCACGTTGGTATCTCCCTGGAACCCAGCGCCGGCAACTTTGACGTTGTTGGCAGCGATCAGGTCGACATTTTTCTTTTCCAGCTTTTTGCGGGAGTTTTCCAGCATATGCTCCGTTTCCATCGAAAAGCCGCAGAGCACCTGGCCGGGGACGCGGTGGGCACCGAGATAACCCAGAATATCCTGGGTACGGGTAAGCGGAATGGACAGATCGCCGTCTTTCTTTTTGATTTTTTCATCTGCAACCTCTGCCGGGGTATAATCTGCGACGGCGGCAGCTTTGATAATGATATCCTGCTCTGGGGCACGCGCCGTTACCTCGCGGTACATATCTGCTGCCGATACAACGTCTACCGTATGGACAAACGGGGAAGGCGTCAGGGCGGTACGGCCGCTCACCAGCGTGACCTCTGCCCCGCGGAGCATGGCCGCCTTGGCGATGGCATAGCCCATCTTGCCGGAGGAATGGTTGGTGATATAGCGGACCGGGTCGATGGCTTCCTGGGTTGCGCCGGCTGTCACCAGCAGTTTCAGCCCGGCCATGTCTTTTTTGCAGGCCAATTCCCGCTGAATATACAGGTATAATTCTTCCGGGTTGGGCATTTTCCCCAGTCCTGCGCCGCCGCAGGCCAGGTGTCCGACAGCCGGGTCAATCTGGTGCCATCCATGCCGCCGGAGCTTCTCCATATTTTCCTGCACAATCGAATTGGTATACATCCGATCGTTCATTGCCGGTGCAAAATAGATCGGGCACTGACAGGCCAAAATGGTCGAAGTCAGCATATCGTCAGCAATTCCATTGGCGCATTTCCCGATGATATCCGCAGATGCAGGCGCAAGGAACAACAGGTCCGCCTTTTTGGCAAGTGCAATATGATGGATGACCGGTGGGTCGCTCCGTTCAAAGGGGCTGGTCAAACAGCGGTTGCCGGTCAGTGCTTCAAATGGAAGAGGCGGAATAATATTTTTTGCGTTTTCAGTCAGCAGGACATGGACATCCGCGCCATTCTGTACCAGCATACTGACAAGATTAGGCATCTTGTAAGCGGCGATACCGCCCGAGACACCGACTAAAATTGTTTTTCCGGTCAATTCAGCCATCACATTTTCATCCTTTCATCAACAAATAATTGGTGATCAAACAGGTCAGCAGTTCCAGTCAATTTTAACAGGATTCGGTTCGTCGGAAAGTGCTGCCTGCTGCAAGGAACGCAGGATCTCTTCAAATTCTTTTTCAGCCAGCTGGTCATAAACAGCTGCCGGTTGATCGACACCTGCTTCGTCATAAGCGACCGCCGCAGCGCAGTAAAAGGTAAATCCCAGTGCTCCCGGCGGGTTTTGGACAACAGCACAGGCGGTTGCAATTGCTCTGGCTGCTGCCTGTGCAGCCGGAAACTGGTCTGCATCCTGTGCAGCCTGCCGGGCAGCTTTTAAAAACGGTTTTACTTCTGCCAGCCGGAGTTCTCCGCTTAAGTATGCGCGGCAGCTGTTGAGCGCATCCGACGGGCGGGTATCTTCCGCCAGCTGCTTTGCAAAGATCGGAAGACAACGCCGGGCTGTATATTCTACTGCCCAGCGGATGAGGGTCTGCTGGCTCTGGGTTTCAATCAGCCGCATCAGCGCGACGGCACAGGGGCTGTCCGGTTTGCCGAGCATCTTTCGGAGTTTGGCCATAACTGTCTCCTTTCAGACAAGGTTATCTGATGATTTGGTTTGTATCCAGATTGGTTTCTGCAGCGACGACAAAGGCTGCCGCGACAGTATCGGTATGGGTCAGCGACAGGGAAAAGGACAGCTTCCGCTGCTGGACAATCTCGGCGGCATGTCCTGTAAAAGTAAAAAACGGTGCACCAAGCGGATCATGCTCCACTGAAACTTCGTTCAGTTCAAAACCGCGGATGCCGGTTCCCAGTGCTTTGGAAAACGCCTCTTTTGCCGCAAAGGCGGCTGCCATCGACGGATAAGGATTTCTTTTCGAGGCGAAATATTCCTGCTCTTTTGCAGAAAAAACCCTCGCTATAAAACGAGGGTTTTGACAGCTCTTTTTGATCCGCTCAATTTCCGTCAGGTCGATTCCCGTAAAAAGCATGACCGCCCGCCTGTCTGGGGATATAAGATTTCAGATTTTCCAACACATTATCGTTGGGAGTAAACACCAGCAGAATCCGTCCCATCGTCTGGTGTGTCAGCACGGCATAGTAGCAGCCCGGATCGTCAGGAGAAGTGCAGGCATAAACACGGTTGGAATAGCTTTCATTGGCATGCTCTGCTTCCTTGAATGGGCCAAACTTTTCAAAGCTGCGTGCGTTGACGGTTAGCATCCGTTTTCTTTTGCGCTTGGCAATGATCTTGTCGACATCCATTTCACCATTGGTGACGATGTATTCATATTCAATGTTCATGCTGGTGATCAGCAGATAGCCGCCGTACAGCGAGCCAAACGCGAGTAGGGTCGTGATCATCGAGAAAGCACCGACTACCGTCCCCAAAAACATGAAAATCAGGAACAGTACCAGCGCACCGACAACGATTAGTGCCCGCAGTGCCATTTCCTTGCCGCCGTTTTTCTTTTTGACAATATACTCGCAATAAGTATCCATGATCAATCATACCTTTCTGATATACTGTTCCAATAGTACCATATTCAATCGAAAAGTGCAAGGCAAATGGGATATTTTTCACGGTATCTTTACATTACCTGGCCCGGCTTTGTATAAATTGCCGTCACATGCCCACAATATGGATATGTCAGACAAAAGCGGCTGACAATAAATGACCCGTGAAAAGAAAGGACGGAGTTTTATGCAGATTACAGATATCAAGGTACGCAAACTGATGGAAGAGGGGAGACTGCGCGCGGTGGTCTCGGTGACCGTAGGGGATGAGATCGCGATTCATGATTTGAAGGTGATTGAAGGTCCTCAGCGGCTTTTCGTAGCAATGCCATCCAGAAGAGAGACAGGCGGTGTCTTTCGCGATATTGTCCACCCGATCACGCCGTCTGCTCGCAAACAGCTGGAAGATGCGGTATTGGACGCTTACCGGCGGGAAAAACAGCGGGCAGAGACGATTGCCCGGATGCCATATGGGGACTACTGGGACAGTCATTTTACGCCCCCTGCCGTGCCGGCGGCAGCGGTTATTCAGCCTGCTGTCATCAGCTGAGATTTCCGGCAGACTACAAAAAAGCGGTCTCCCATCCGACGCAGACCCATAGCGAAGTAATTATGTAGGATACGGTGTAGCCCTGAAAATAAGGGCTGCACCGTGTTCTGTTTTATGCAGAAATTCCGAACTGCTGCGGGTTTCGGCGTATCTCCTCCATCGCCATCTGCAGCTCCTGTTCCGTCGGTGGGGTGAACAGTCCGAAGGCAGTAAAGTAAATGTCCACCTTCACCTTTTTTGTTTTCTTGTCCTTGCTGTGGACTTCGATACGCCGTATCAGCGCATTGACGATCTCAGGGGTGAGCTGCCGGATGTCCGTGTAATCCCGAAGTGCCTTCATCAGCAGCTTCAAATCCACCTTGTTTTGCTCTGCATCCTGCAATTTTTTATTGCCGTCAGCCACAAGCTCCAGCAGCTCCTTCTGCTCTTTTTCGTAATTGTCCGTCATCTTTACAAAACGCTCGTCGCTGACCTTGCCGGAGATATTTGCCTCAAACAGCTCCTCAATCGCCTTGTCGATCATCTTGATGCGCCGTTCACTGGTTGCTAAGGATTGTTTCAGCTTTTGCACCTCGGACTGTCGTGCGACATTGTTGTTCTTCGCCAGCAGATACAGGAAAACAGACTCATAGCACCGCACAAAATCCGCAAGACTGCCCACTGCTTCCGCTACAATCTGCTCCAGCACCACATTGCGGATATAGTGGATGTCGCAAGTTCCACGCCCGGAATTGTAGTTGGCACAGCGGTAAAACTCCTGATTGAGCTTCAGGCTTTTGGCAGCGCAAAAATGCAGCTTAGCCCCGCAGTCAGGGCAATACAGCAGTCCTGCAAACAGGCTCTTTCTTCCCGTTTTCGTGTTCCTGCGCTTGTGGCTGCGCAGCTCCTGCACCCGGTCAAACAGTTCCTCTGAGATAATCGGCTCCTGCATATTCGGAATGATTTGCTGCTCCTCTGCGGGGTTGTAGATTTTCTTGTGAACCTTGAAGCTGACCGTTGTGCTTTTGAAGTTCACGGCGCAGCCGGTGTACTGCCTGTTTTCAAGGATATGCTTCACCGCATCGCTTGCCCATAGATACAGATTGACCGGGACAGGGTTTCGGGTAGCTCTGCCAATAGAATTGAAATAGGCTGTCGGCGTCAGAATTTTTGCCGCTTCAAGGTCACGGGCGATTTGTGACGGGCCACGCCCTGCAAGGCAGAGATTGAAAATCTTTCGCACCACCTCCGCCGCAGGCTCGTCTATGAGCCACTGTTCTCTGTCATTCGGCGATTTTTTGTAACCATAGGGAACGGTTGGCGAAATTCGCTTTCCGTGTTCCGCCTTGCTTTTCCAAACTGCACGGATTTTCTTGCTGGTCTGTTCGGCGTACCACTCGTTAAAAATGTTGTAAAACGGCATCATCTCAAGCCCTGTTTTGGTTGCGGTGTTCACATTTTCCTGAATAGAGATAAAGGTCACACCGAGGGACGGATAGACGATCTGCGTCAGCCGACCCATCTCCACCTGCTCACGACCGAAGCGGCTGAGATCCTTGACGATAATCGTCCCGATTTGTCCGTCCTCCACCAGCTTCTGCATTTTCTGAAAGCCCTCACGCTGAAAGGTGGTGCCGGAGATGCCGTCGTCTACGAAATACATCGTGTTCCGATATCCCTCCCGACGGGCGAAGTCCGAGAGGATCTGTTTTTGGTTGGTGATGGAGTTCGATTCTATATCGCCTTTATCATCATCCACCGATAAGCGACAATAAAGCGCTGTGATTTTTTCTTCTGTTTGCCCTTTGTTTTTGTTTGCTGTTGCCATAATAAAATGCTCCTTTCCGACAACTGGGCATAGCAAAGGCAACTGCTGCCATTGCTGTCAAAAGCCTTTCCGATAGCAGCAATGATGAATTTGTTGATAGACCCATACTGCTTTCGGTCGAGGGATTGCAGCCATCCAGCAATAGACCGCTGGCACTCGTCAGTGAGATCAAAGCGAATGTTCAGTCGATAGATTTCACCGTTCATACCTTACCCTCAGCCTTCAACTGCGCTTCCGCCAGATATTCATACCCTTTTGCGGCGGCACAGATGTCCTCAACAAATTTCACCCGGTCGGCATTGAGCTTGCAGAAATTCTTCACAAGGCACCCGCCGCCACCGGCGATATACAACATCACCGTGCTGTCATCATAGCCGTGCTCACGGAGTCTGCGGAAAATGTCCCGCACATACTCAGCGGCGACGCCCTTGATGATTTTCAGATCGGCAGGCGCAATATTTGCCGTGCCGGTAATCAGCACCTCGTCAATAATGGCGTCGTTGATCTCCCGTTGCGCTTTCTGCATAAATGCCTCACGAACCGCAAGGGTACACTGGTAAGTCCCGAATTTTTCGGTGAACATTTTGCCCTGCTGCGGCTTGCCGTTGATCATATACAGCGTGTTCATCGTGCCGTTGCCGATGTCAGCGATCAGGTTCACGCCTTTCAGAGTCGTTGCGAAACTTGCAATGGCGGCGTAGCCCTGCGGGTAGATGCGCACATCGTCGATATAGATGTGGTAAGCAGTCTTTTTGTAGGTGAAATCCACTTCCGTGTTTTTCATCAGATACTCCCGGAACGCCGTCTTTTGCCCGCTTGTCCAAGTCAGTGGAAGACCGGCGGCAACCACAATGTGCGCCTCGGTAATATTTTCGGCTTTCAGTTCCTTGGCAATCGCCGCAAGGGTGAGGATATAATAGTCCTCGTCGTTCACCTTTTCGGCAATAAACTCCTTGTGTCCCTCGCCGATGAGATAATATTTGCCGTTGTAGATCAGCATATCGCCGGTGAACAGCGGCTCTGCGTCAAAACTAAGAATACCGGACGGAAAATAGTGATTCGCCGTTTTCATATTGCCATAACCGTGGTCGATGCCGATGATTTTTGTGTTGTTCATTGTTTTCATAGTAGTTCCTTTCTGCTGCGGTGCAGCCTTCAAATTTTTTAGATAACTCTTTCGGGCAGTTATCCCATCCCGTTTTGCCGTAGGATTTCCGCATACAGCTCCTTTTCAGCGGGCAGCACTGCTTTTAGAAAATAATTGCAGTAGATACCGTACCGGGAAATGAGCTGCACGCACTTTGCTTCTTCGCCGTCATCCAGCAGCAGGCAATTTCCTTTGCGGCAGTTACAGCAAGTCCTGCGCACAAGGGCATTAATTTTTACCCGCTGCTTTGGTGTGATTTTCAGTACCATCGCTTTCGCCTCCTTTCCGTTTTTCGGGCAGCAAAAAAGCCGCCGAGTGTGACCTCGACGGCTCAATGACTGCCTTCTATGTATTTAATGGGGGAAACAGCGAAAAAAGGCAAGGAATAAGCAACACGAAAA
>DVLN01000182.1 GCA_018715465.1 Candidatus Faecivivens stercorigallinarum
TATAAATCCTCCTGCAATTCAGTAAAAATGATATACGTCCTTTCCTCTGCATACATGGTAACGCCCCGACGGCCGGTTGTCAAGCATAAAAACAGCGGGAACCTTCCGATTCCCGCCGCAGTATCTCTGTAAATTTTATTCGACCGTAATCATCTCATAATCACGGCTGCCCATCCCCAGCTTGACCGCATGTTCCAGACAACTCTGCCAGTTGGTTTCCGGGTGCACATCGGTAAAATGATCGTGGTGGCAGTGTTCTGACTCACTGCCCAGCACCGAACCGGCCATTACAGGCGCGCTGTTGCACAGGTCGGCACAGCACTGGTCCAATGCAACCGGATCAAACGATGCCAGCATACCAATATCTGGAATAATCGGAACGTCGTTCTCACTGTGACAGTCACAATTGGGAGAAACGTCGACAATCAGACTGATATGGAAATTGGGGCGGCCATCAATAACTGCCTTGGTGTACTCGGCAATCTTGCAGTTGAGGATATCATTGGCCTC
Organism: Candidatus Faecivivens stercorigallinarum; assembly: GCA_018715465.1. GTDB lineage: Bacteria > Bacillota > Clostridia > Oscillospirales > Ruminococcaceae > Faecivivens > Faecivivens stercorigallinarum. The sequence continues at coordinate 511 of DVLN01000182.1, forward strand.
ATCGTAATCAGGGCTGACCGCATCTCTCGGGCAGGCACCGATACAGCGGCCGCATCCGACACACCGGCTGTGGTCAATCGTTGCCTTGCGCTCCTCAATCGTGATCGCGTCATGGGCACAGTTCTTGCGGCAGATACCACACCCGACGCAAAGGTCGTGATTGACCGACGGTTTACCAGCCGAGTGCATCTCCATCTTGCCGCCACGGGAACCGCAGCCCATGCCGAGGTTCTTAAGCGCTCCGCCAAACCCGGTTGCCTCATGACCCTTGAAATGGCTTAGAGAGATGATGGCATCCGCATCCATAATGGCTTTGCCAATCTTGGCGTTCTTTACATAAACGCCGCCCTCGACCGGTACTTCCACGTCATCGGTACCCTTCAAACCGTCGCCAATGATGATCTGACATCCGGTCGTGAAGGGGTTATAGCCGTTTTCATAGGCTGCATCCAGATGATCCAGCGCGTTCTTTCGCCGGCCAACATACAGAGTATTGCAGTCAGTCAGGAAGGGACGGCCGCCCATCTCACGAACCATATCTGCGACGACTTTTGCATAGTTGGGGCGCAGATAAGCGAGGTTGCCCGGCTCGCCGAAATGAATTTTGATCGCGGTAAATTTGTCCTGAAAATCAATCTTTCCCATCCCGGCGGCGGTCAGCAGCTTACGCAGCTTGTCCAGCTGACTGACGCCGACCTTACAGCGAAAACTGGTAAAATAAACTTTTGACTTTTCCATAAAAATAACCTCCCGTTATTTTTAAAACCATTATACAACCTTAAGTTGACTCCATGTCAAGTCGCCTGGCACAATTTTGACAAATATTTTGAAAACAGCATTGACAGGCCGCGTACTGTATGGTACAATTACCTTATCAGATGTAGTACATCAGTCGTAGTACGACAGATAAAGTAAAAAGGGGGTAAGTATTTGATCAGCAGCGATATCCTCCGTGGGTATAACGACATCATTGTGCTCGGACTGCTTATCGGGCAGGATTCCTACGGATATAATCTGATGCAGGAAATCGCCGTCCGCAGCGGGCATACCTGGCAGATGAAGGAAACAACCCTGTATTCGGTTTTGTCCAGGCTGGAAAAAAACGGACTGGTCACCTCCTATTCCGGTACCGAAACCATGGGACGCAAACGGACCTATTTCCATATTACGCCGGAAGGACTAGACTATTACCAGCAGAAATGCGCCGAATGGATTGAAACCAAACAGCTAATCGACCGGTTTACCCTGCCCTGCCTTCTTCCGCCTCCGACCCACGGTGAATCCTCCGTGCAGTATCCGGCTGAAGTGTTCCGGCGCGCAGATGAAAAACATTAAACTTTTGAGGGGATGCAGACAGCTATGAGTAAAGTAACTGAGTATATTGACAACCTGTTTTACCTGATGCCGCGCACAAACGCCGCGGCTGAGATGCGTCAGAAACTGATTGAAAGCAGTGAGGACAAATATGAAGCGCTGCTCAGCTGGGGACGCAGCGAAGAGGAAGCACTGGGGATTGTTGTCGGGGAATTCGGCAGCATGGAGGAGATCTGTGAAGAACTGGGCGTATACCCGATGGGGTCTGGAACCAGTCTCAATCCGGCGCAACAGCTCCATCTGGAATATGCACGGCTGGGCAAAAAATTTGCGATCGGACTTTCAAGCGGGATTATCCTGTGTGTTCTGGGGTTGTTGGGATGTATCTTTTTCTCGGAAGTCGTCTGGTCAGACCTGCTGGCGGTCACCTCGCTGTTTGTGCTGGGCGGCATCGGGGCGGTGGTGATTGTCTATTCCGCCCTTTCTTACGGACGCAACAAGCGGCTGCTCCAGATGGGAATTTCCCTCCAACAGATGCAAAAAACAGACGGCAGACATTGGACCAGAAAAGCGGAAGAAGTAGCTTGCTCACTGATCATGCTGGGAGCGACCGCGCTGTTCTTTATGATAGGAGTATTTGGCGGCGCATGGCATCCGGCATGGGTACTGTTCCCTCTGGGAGGTGTGCTGTGCGGAATCATCTCGGTGATACTGGAAGCGATTGGCCGGTCCAACTGAACAGACACATTCCCCGCTCGTTAATGAATTGGAGGGATGCAAATGAAAAAAGGATGGCTTATTTTACAGGTACTCCAACTGATCATTTTTACCGGTGTGAGTATCTTTCTGTTTGTCCGCACGGTAGATGGCAGCGGAGCAGTTCAGACGCCTGCCATCCGGCTGACCTGCTTTCTTGTATGGGCGGCCTTTTATCTGGGATTACTGGCCATTGAATGGGGTATCCACCTGCTGATACGACGGCAGAAATAACGATATGTAAAAGAAAAACGAAGGGCAGGATTTTCCTTACCCTTCGTTTTTTCATTCCGTTTTATATTTATCTGCCCTGCATGAACCGTTCAGAGAACTCCTGTGCAGGGATTGGGCGGCTGTAATAATATCCCTGGCCAAAATCGCAGCCCATCTCATGAATCATCCGGTCATTTTCCTCGGTCTCGACTCCTTCGACGACGGTCGAGATGCCCAAATGATGCACCATTTCTGTGATCTGTTC
>DVLN01000183.1 GCA_018715465.1 Candidatus Faecivivens stercorigallinarum
CTTCTTTACCAGGGAAGTTCTGCTTTTTCTTACGAGCTGGTTAAAAGTAGGCATATGGCACCTCCTTGCATATTTATTGGCGGGGACAACCTGTCCCACACAATTTATAATTCTATCACACCCATCTCCGGCTGTCAAGGAAAATGCAAAAAATCCAGTCAATCCTTCGAAAAAGTTTGCAGAATTTGCAGCAAATGTTTTATCTAATATGCACAAACCTGCATTTGTAAAAACGGCGCCTCCAAAACGGAGACGCCGTCTAATATTACCAATATTCAGACTCAGTCTGCCGGAGCAGCAGGAGCAGCCACAGGAGTGCTGTTCTCAGCAGCTTCCCCTTCCGGGTGGGTCGGTACAACTTCAACATCGTTGTAGCATCTCATGCCGGTACCGGCAGGGATCAGCTTACCGATGATGACGTTCTCCTTCAGGCCCATCAGGTGGTCGGTCTTGCCCTTGATGGCAGCGTCGGTCAGGACCTTGGTGGTTTCCTGGAAGGAAGCCGCCGACAGGAAGGACTCAGTTGCAAGAGCAGCCTTGGTGATACCCAGCAGGACAGGTTCATAGGTAATCAACGAGATTGCCTGACCTTCATCCATCAGCTTCTGCAGCCGCTGGTTCTCACGATATACGTCGCTGCGTTCCATGATGGAACCAGTCAGCAGCTCGGTAGATCCGGGGTCCTTGATGCGGACTTTCTTCATCATCTGACGGACGATAACCTCGATATGTTTATCGTTGGTATCAACGCCCTGCAGACGGTAGGTCTTCTGAACCTCGCTGATCAGGTAATCCTGAACAGCTTTCTCGCCTTTGACTGCGAGGATGTCATGCGGGTTGATCGCACCCTCGGTCAGCGGATCGCCCAAGGCGATTTCCTGGCCTTCGGTAACCTTGATCTTAAAGCCATACGGGATGTTGTAGCGTTTTTCGCCTTCCTCACCGGTTACGACGATAACCGTCTGACGTTTTTCTTCAGTAAAGTGGATGGTGCCGCCGATTTCAGAGATAATCGCACTGTTCTTGGGTTTACGGCTCTCAAACAGCTCAACGACACGGGGAAGACCCTGTGTAATATCCTCAGCGTTCGCGATACCGCCGGTATGGAAGGTACGCATCGTCAGCTGGGTACCAGGTTCGCCGATCGACTGGGCAGCGATTACGCCGACCGTTTCACCGACTGCGATCGCCTTGCCATTGGCCAGGTTTGCGCCGTAGCACTTCGCGCAGATACCCTGCGGCGAATGACAGGTCAGGATAGAACGAATCTTGACGGAAGTTGCACCTGCGGCAATAATCTTCTTTGCGTCGTCCTCATCCATGATCTTATCTTTGGAGACAAGCACCTCTCCAGTGACCGGATCGACAAAATCGTCGACCAGATAACGGCCCTGCAGACGTTCCTGCAAGGTCTCGATCATTTCCTTGCCTTCACGGATATCGCTGATCACCAGGCCGTCATCCGTTCCACAGTCTTCCTGACGGATGATAACGTCCTGAGAAACGTCAACCAGACGTCTGGTCAGATAACCCGAGTCAGCAGTACGCAGCGCGGTATCGGCCAGACCTTTACGAGCGCCTCGAGAAGAAATGAAGTATTCCAGAATGGTCAGACCTTCACGGTAGTTGGCCTTAATCGGCAGCTCGATGGTCGCACCGGCGGTATTCGCAATCAGGCCGCGCATACCTGCCAACTGTCTGATCTGTGCCTTAGAACCACGCGCGCCCGAGTCAGCCATCATGAAGATCGGGTTGAACTCATCCATTGCGGCGGTCTGCGCTTCTGCGACAGCGTTGGTGGTATCGTTCCAGATACGGATGACACGATCCTTGCGTTCCTGTTCGGAGAGCAGGCCGCTCTCGTACTGACGGTTGATCGACAGTGCGGCTTTTTCAGCATCGGCAACCAGCTGTTTCTTTTCAGCCGGGATGGTCGCGTCGCTGACAGCAACGGTGATCGCGCCCTTGGTGGAGTATTTATAGCCCTGTGCTTTAATCCGGTCGAGCACCTCACAGGTACGGGCAGTGCCATGGACACGGATGCAGCGGTCAATAATCTTACCCAGTTCCTTCTTGCCGACCTTAAACTCGATCTCCAGTTTGAACTTGTTGTCAGGAATCGAACGATCGACAAATCCCAGATCCTGCGGAATCGGGTCGTTGAAGATCAAACGGCCGCAGGTGGTTTCAATCAGCTGGCTTTCTTCACCCTTGACCATCCGTACACGGATTTTGGCCTGCAAGGTGATAACGCCATCCTGATATGCCATCAGGACTTCGTTGACATCGCGGAAGACCTTGCCTTCGCCCTTATCGCCCGGCTTAATCATTGTCAGGTAATAAGAACCGAGGATCATATCCTGAGTCGGGACGGTGATCGGCTTACCGTCAGCGGGTTTGAGCAGGTTGTTCGCCGCCAGCATCAGGAAGCGGGCCTCAGCCTGCGCCTCAGCGGACAGCGGAACGTGAATAGCCATCTGGTCGCCGTCGAAGTCGGCGTTATATGCGGTACAGACCAGAGGATGCAGCTTAAGTGCGCGTCCTTCGACCAGAACCGGTTCGAACGCCTGAATACCCAGACGGTGCAGAGTAGGTGCACGGTTGAGCATGACGGGATGGTCTTTGATGACAACTTCCAGTGCATCCCAGACCTCGGGTTTTGCACGGTCAACTGCCTTACGGGCAGACTTGATATTGGCAGCGGCGCCGGTCTCGACCAGCCGTTTCATGACAAACGGCTTGAACAGTTCAAGCGCCATCTCTTTCGGAACGCCGCACTGGTCCATCTTCAAATCAGGACCGACGACGATAACGCTACGGCCAGAGTAGTCAACACGTTTACCCAGCAGGTTCTGACGGAAACGGCCCTGTTTACCTTTGAGCATATCCGACAGAGACTTGAGCGAACGGTTGTTAGGGCCGGTGACCGGACGGCCGCGGCGGCCATTGTCGATCAGCGCGTCAACTGCTTCCTGCAGCATCCGCTTTTCATTGCGGACGATGATATCAGGAGCCTGCAGTTCCAGCAGACGTTTCAGACGGTTGTTGCGGTTGATAACCCTTCTGTACAAATCGTTCAGGTCGGACGATGCAAACCGTCCGCCGTCCAGCTGTACCATCGGGCGAATATCCGGGGGAATGACCGGGACAACGTCCAGAACCATCCATTCCGGTTTCTGATCAGAGAGACGGAACGCTTCAACGCATTCCAAGCGTTTCAGGATACGGACCTTTTTCTGGCCGGAAGCGTCTTTCAGCTGTGCTTTCAGCTCAACCGAGAGGGATTCAAGATCAAGGTCGTGCAGCAGCTGTTTAATCGCTTCGGCACCCATTCCAGCCTGGAAGTCATCTTCGTAGATTTCCCGCTGATAAGCGTATTCCTTCTCATCCAGCAGCTGGCCCTTCTGCAGGGGGGTGCTGCCGGGATCGGTGACGATATATTTTGCGAAATAGAGTACCTCTTCCAGTCTTCTGGGGGAGATGTCCAAAATCAGGCCCATACGGGAAGGAATTCCCTTGAAATACCAGATATGGGAGACGGGAGCAGCCAGTGTGATATGGCCCATCCGCTCACGGCGAACCTTTGCACGGGTAACTTCTACGCCGCACTTGTCGCAGATTTTGCCTTTATAACGAAGGCGTTTATATTTACCGCAATGGCATTCCCAGTCCTTGGTCGGCCCAAAGATTCTTTCACAGAACAGGCCGTCACGTTCGGGTTTCAGTGTGCGGTAGTTAATGGTTTCCGGCTTGGTAACCTCACCGTAAGACCATTCGAGAATCTTTTCGGGGGAAGCCAGTCCGATTTTGATTGCTTCAAAAGTATTAAACTCCACTCGTAACTCCCTCTTCCATTAAAAATCCAGATCGTCGTTATCGCCGTAAGAGTCCGCAAACTCGGAACCAAATTCCGGCTCAATATCATCCAGCATATCCTCGGCAGCGCCGGTGGAGAAGCCTTCCATTTCGCCGTCCTCCTGAACCGAGAAAGCATCAGGGTCACTGTAGCGGTCGTCTTCCTCAGCCGAACGGAAGGAGACGTCCTCTTCATCCTCAAAGCTCTGCTTGAGGTCGATTTCTTCGCCGGCTTTATCCAACACCTTGATATCCAGACCCAGCGACTGCAGCTCCTTGACCAGAACCTTGAAGGATTCCGGTACGCCGGACTGCGGGATATTGTGTCCTTTGACGATCGCTTCATAGGTCTTGACACGGCCGACAACGTCGTCCGACTTGACCGTCAGGATCTCCTGCAGGGTATAAGCAGCACCGTAAGCTTCCAGCGCCCAGACCTCCATCTCACCGAAACGCTGACCGCCGAACTGTGCTTTACCGCCCAGCGGCTGCTGAGTAACCAGCGAGTAAGGACCGGTCGAACGGGCATGGATCTTATCGTCGACCAGATGGTGCAGTTTAAGGTAATACATAATACCGACGGTAACACGGTTATCAAATTTTTCACCGGTTCTTCCATCGTACAGGACCATCTTACCGTCTTCGGGGATGCCTGCTTCACGCTGCATCGCGCGGATATCTTCCTCGTGCGCACCGTCGAATACAGGGGTCATGACCTTCCAGCCAAGTGCCTTTGCAGCATAACCGAGGTTGACTTCCAATACCTGCCCGATGTTCATACGGGAAGGAACGCCCAGCGGATTCAGAACGATATCCAGCGGAGTACCGTCTTCCAGGAAGGGCATATCCTCCTGCGGCAGAATGCGGGAAACGACACCCTTGTTACCATGGCGGCCCGCCATCTTGTCACCGACCGAGAGTTTTCTTCTCTGGGCAACATAGCAGCGTACCACCATATTGACGCCTGCGGTCAGTTCATCGCTGTTTTCACGGGTGAAGACCTTGACGTCGACGACTGTACCGTAAGCACCGTGCGGCAAACGCAGCGAGGTATCTCTGACCTCTCTGGCCTTTTCGCCGAAGATCGCGCGGAGCAGTCTTTCTTCTGCGGTCAGCTCAGTCTCACCCTTGGGGGTAACTTTGCCGACCAACAGGTCGCCCGAGCGGACTTCAGCACCGATACGGATGATGCCGCGTTCGTCGAGATCTTTGAGCGAGTCTTCCGAAACGTTGGGGATATCACGGGTAATTTCCTCAGCACCGAGTTTGGTGTCACGGGCTTCGGTCTCATATTCCTCAATGTGGATGGAGGTGTAAACGTCATCGCGGACCAGTCTCTCATTGATCAGAACCGCGTCCTCGTAGTTATAACCTTCCCAGGTCATGAAGCCGATCAGCGCATTCTTGCCCAGCGAAATTTCGCCATTGCAGGTAGCAGGACCGTCCGCAATAACCTGTCCTTTGGTAATCCGTTCACCCTTAAAGACAATCGGACGCTGGTTGACACAGGTCGACTGGTTGGAGCGTTTGAACTTGAGGATTTCATATTTATGCAGTCCGCCGTTGTCATCGCGGATCTGGATTTCAGTCGCGTCGACCCGTTCAACAACGCCGTCCTCTTTTGCAACGACACAGACGCCCGAGTCAACAGCTGCCTTGTACTCCATACCGGTTGCAACAATCGGCTGTTCAGTCTTCAGCAGCGGCACGCCCTGACGCTGCATGTTCGCGCCCATCAGTGCACGGTTTGCGTCATCGTTTTCCAGGAAGGGGATCATCGCCGTCGCAACAGAAACGACCATCTTCGGCGAAACATCCATGTAGTCAGCGCGATCAGCGTCGATTTCCATGATCTCTTCGCGGTAACGGGCAGTAATACGCTCGTTGGCAAAGTGTCCGTCCTCAGTCAGAGGGGTGTTTGCCTGTGCGACAACAACCTCGTCCTCTACGTCGGCGGTCATATATTCAACTTCATTGGTTACAATACCGGTAGCTTTGTCGATCTTACGGTAAGGTGCCTCGATAAAGCCGTAGTCATTGATACGGGCAAAGGTCGCCAGGTAGGAGATCAGACCGATGTTCGGACCTTCAGGGGTCTCAATCGGGCACATGCGTCCGTAATGGGTGTAGTGAACGTCACGAACCTCGAAAGATGCACGGTCACGGGACAGACCGCCGGGACCCAGTGCGGACAGACGTCTCTTGTGGGTCAGCTCAGCCAGCGGGTTGTTCTGGTCCATAAACTGGGACAGCGGCGAAGAACCAAAGAATTCCTTGACTGCGGCGCTGACCGGACGGATGTTGACCAGGCTCTGGGGAGAGATGCCCTCCGCATCCTGCTGCATCATCGTCATCTTTTCACGGACGACACGTTCCATGCGGGTCAGACCGATTCTGAACTGGTTCTGGAGCAGCTCGCCAACCGGACGGATACGGCGGTTGCCCAGATGGTCAATATCATCGACGGTGCCCATACCATGCGCCAGGCAGTTCATATAGTTGATGGTCGCCAGGATATCGTCCTTGATGATATGCTTGGGAACCAGACGGTTGACATTAGCCTTGATCAGCTTTTTCAGCTCATCGGCGTCGTCGCCTGCCTGCTCCATCAGTTCTTTCAGGATCTTATAGCGGACCTTTTCATTGATGCCGCAATCCTTCTTGTCCAGATCGGGAACGAAGTCAGTGATCTCAACCATACCGTTGGAGATAACCTTGATCTCGGTATCCTCATCCACCCGGATATAAACGGTATCAACGCCCTTGCGTTCCAGTTCCATTGCCCGTGCGCGAGTCAACTTTTCGCCCTCGTCCGCCAGGATTTCACCGGTCGACAGGTCGATGACCGGCTGAGCGAGCACACGGCCCATAATTCTGGGGGTAAGTGCCAGCTTCTTGTTGTATTTGTAGCGTCCGACCTTGGACAGATCATAGCGGTGATCATCAAACAGCAGCGGAACCAGGTGTTTGACAGCGGCTTCCAGTGAAGGCTGCTCACCCGGACGAAGTTTGCGGTACACTTCCAGAAGTGCTTCATCACCGGGGCAAAGATCGCCGGGATGCTCTCTGGATTCAGTCAGATCCTTGGTATTCAGAGTGGTCACGATCGTTTCCTGATCGCCGAACAGCTCGAGAACTTCCGAAGTAGTTCCCTTCATATCGGTCAGGGCGCAGCGGAAATCTTCCTGCACCTGTTCATAGGTAACGTCGTCACGGACGCGCAGCAGCGCACGGATAAAGACAGTGATCGGGAGTTTGCGGTTTTTGTCGATACGAACATAGAAGACGTCCTGGGAGTCGGTTTCATATTCCAACCAGGCGCCGCGATTGGGGATGACAGTCGAACGGAACAGCTTTTTACCGGTCTTATCAAACGCATCATCATAGTATACACCGGGAGAACGAACCAGCTGAGAGACAATAACACGTTCTGCACCATTGATGACAAAGGTGCCGCTTTCAGTCATCAGCGGGAAATCGCCCATATAGATTTCCTGCTCCTTGACCTCGCCGGTTTCCTTGTTCAGCAGTCTGGCCCTGACCCGCATCGGGGCCGCATAGGTTACGTCGCGCTCTTTGCACTCGGTAACGGTATATTTGGGAGTTTCATCGAGACGGTAGTCGACAAAATCCAGCACCAGGTTTCCGGTATAGTCGGTGATCGCCGCGATATCACGGAACACCTCTTTTAAGCCCTCTTCCAGAAACCATTTATAGGATTTAATCTGCACCTCGATCAGATTGGGCATCTCCAGCACTTCGTTGATGTGCGCAAAACTCTTGCGTTCCGTCTTTCCGAGCTGTACAGGCTTGACATTCACCATAGGCTTGATCACTCCATTCATCTGACTTAAGCGCGCAAGCCCCCTACCCCGATTCTTTCCCACAAAAATCGAAGAGAGGATGCACGCATATAAATGACCTTGTACAAACTATACAAATTTCATCCCAAAAGTCAAGTGTATATTTGCACAAAATAACATGAAAAAATGTGGCCAATTTACCAATTTGAAGGGTATAAAGACACACATATCCATTCTGATACATTTTATAAGTGTACAACACTTGAAAAATTTTGTCAAGCACTTTTATAAAAAAACTTTTTTATTCGGGAAGATCCGCGGATTTCTCCCCAACCAACCGAATATGATGGCATTGTATCAATCCAAAACAGGAGGAATTTGCCATGTCGGTGCTGGAACTGCTGATCGTCGCCATTGGCCTTTCAATGGATGCCTTTGCCGTCGCTGTCTGTAAGGGGTTATCTGTCTCGTCCGCCGGCCGCAGCAAACACTCGGTCCATCTCGGCCAGGCAGCTGTCATCGGCGGCTGGTTTGGACTTTTTCAGGGGTTGATGCCGCTGGCCGGATTTTTACTCGGCACGCGGTTTGAGCGGCAGATTGCGGTTTTCGACCACTGGATCGCCTTTATACTGCTGGGACTCATCGGAGCACAAATGCTGCGGGAGGGGCTGTCTTGTGAAACTGAAAATACCGACAGTTCCATTTCTCCCGCAAGCATGTTACCACTGGCAGTCGCAACCAGCATTGATGCGCTGGCGGTCGGTGTCACCTTTGCATTTTTGCAGGTCAATATTCTGCCTGCCGTAACACTGATCGGGGTGATAACCTTTCTGCTTTCGATGGCCGGAGTCAAAGCCGGCAGCATCTTTGGCATCCGGTACAAATCCCGCGCTGAGATTGCAGGGGGCGGTATTCTGATATTAATGGGAGTCAAAATCCTGATTGAACACCTTTTTCTGTAATGAATATAAAAACGGGCCGAGATACTTGGTCGCGCATCTCAGCCCGTATGTTTAATGATTATGATTCTGCTCTTCCCGGAAAACCAGCCAGGAATACACACTGCTTACGATTGTGCCTACCAACAGCACACCGATACCGATGAGCGCAGCCCATCCACGGAAAAAGCTGCATACTACAATGATGACACCTGACAGAACAAAGACATATCCGCCGACCCGATGGGTCTTTTTCCAGACCGTCTCACTCGCCAGCGTCCATGGTGTGCGAATACCAAACGTATAGTTGGGCCGGATACGGGGCATATAGTTGCCCAGTAGGATAAACATAATCCCCATCGCCAACATTAGGATAGTCGTAACTGGTAGCTCAATTCCCATTGCCGCCAAAATGCTCATCCAGTTCAGCCCGATCATAAAAAACACCATCATGACCGCAAATGGCTGATAAACATTTTTGTGCCTGACAAAGTTTTCCTTCCGCGGGTCAATTTTCGGAATCACGGCAAACAGCGCCAGCATTCCGACGGGCAGAAGATTGAGTACAAACAGGGTCGTTTTGGAACCCCATCCATCAATTTCTCCGGCAGCATTCCAGTGAATTGGAACCGTCTCCGGCAGCGACGGATAGAACACCATCTGGACAATAAATGAAACCAAACAGGCTCCCAGCAGCAGAAAAAAGCACTTTTTACTCATCGGAACTCCCTCCTTTTTCACTTCTCAACAGCCCGCAGTCATAAAACCACTGAATCACCTGTTCCAATACCGTCGTATTCAGACTATAGCGAATAAACTGTCCTTCCCGCTCATCGTCAATCAACCCGGCGGATTTCAGGATATTCAGGTGATGGCTGACTGAGGGACGGGTCATATCAAACCGATCGGCGATCTCACCGGCCATCAGATCCTGCTGCCCCAACATCCGCAGAATCTCTCGCCTTGTCGGGTCAGCCAGTGCACGAAACGCGTCTCCCATATGCCTCACCTCCGTAGATATTTAGAAACTTTTCTAAATATAGTATAGCATTTTTCCTCGTCTGTGTCAATAAAAAGAGAGCCCGTACAGGCATACAGGCTCTCCATCTTCATATTTTTTGTTGATCAGCAGCGGACCGTTGCAGTGCTTTCGCATTCATCCTCTCCGCACTCTCCGCAGCCATCAGCTGAACCGTCGTCCAGCCCCTGCGCTGCCAGCGCCGCCTTGATCATGATTGCGCATTCCAGCCGCTTTTTCTCAAACTCACAGCTGAGCTTAAAGGGGTTAAGGACATCCCCTGCATACTCAAGGTTGTTGGCGTTGCAGCCGCCCGAACAGTAAAACTTCGCCCAGCAGTCCTTACATCCTTCTTTGGAGTAGACATTTGCTCTCGCGAAGTAATCCTTCATCTTGGTATCAAATCCTGCCGGATCATAGACGCTGCCCATCTTCCATTCCTCTTTACCGACAAACTGGTGACAGGGATAGACATCGCCGTCAGCCGAAACCGCAACATACTCGTTGCCGCAGCCACAGCCCCGCAGCCGTTTGATTGCACAGGGTCCCTGATCGAGGTCGATCATAAAATGGAAGTAGTTGAAGAACTTGCCAGCCTTACGATACTCAATAATCTTCTTGGCAAGGCGCTCATACTCCGCAGCCACAGCCGGGATATGCTCCTCAGTCAGTGCGTACTCAACCGACGGATCGGTGACAACTGGCTCCATTGAGATCTGGTCAAAGCCGAGATCATCATAGTAATGCAGCACGTCGTTTGCGAAATCAAGGTTTTTATTGGTAAAGGTGCCGCGGACATAGTATTCCTTTGTACCGCGTGCCTTCACAAACTTCTGGAATTTCGGAACAATCGAATCGTAGGAACCGCTTCCATCAGCACGGACACGGAAATAGTCGTTGACCTGTTTACGGCCGTCGAGCGACAAGACGACGTTGTGCATCTCCTTATTCATATATTCGATCTTATCGTCGGTCAGCTGGACACCGTTGGTGGTGACGGTGAACAGGAAATGCTTGTCGTGCAGCTTCTCCTGCTCTCTCGCGTAGGCGACTGTCTGCTTGACGACTTCCCAGTTCATCAGCGGTTCGCCGCCAAAAAAGTCGAGGTTGAGGTTGCGGCGTTTGCCCGACTTTTCGATCAGGAAGTCAATCGCTTTTTTAGCAGTCTCCAGGCTCATCATCGCCCGGTGTCCGCCGTAATCGCCTGTACTAGCAAAGCAGTATTTACATCTGAGCTGGCAGTCCTGCGCGACCAGCAGGCACATTGCCTTGACCGGAGAAGAGACCATCCGATCGGCAAACTGGGCGTAATCATCCTCAGAGAACAGAATCCCGTCGGTGTACATGCTGTACAGCTCATCATAAGCCTCGGTCAGCTGACTCTCGGAGAACTCGCCGGACAGCTTGTCCAGAATCTCAGACGGACATTTTTCTGTCATTGGCGGCGTGATATAGTCCAGCAGCCGGTACGCCGCATCGTCCACAACCGAAACGCCGCCGCTGTGGACGTCCAGAACGATATTAAAACCGTTAAGGCTGTATTTGTGAATCATGAAGGCAACTCCTTTATTAGGTTGGCATTTTTTATCTGAACGCGGAAAACCCGCGCGAATACAAACGAAAACCCCGCCTTGGGGCGGGGCCTGTTTCACCATCTGGTGCCCGGCACCGTTTCAGATGCCTTAAGGATGATTATTTATCCTCGTGCTCGCACTTCTGGTTTGCAACGGTGCAGGAAGTCTTGCATGCAGACTGGCAGGAAGCCTGGCACTCGCCGCAGCCGCCTTTAGCAGCGGACTCTTTCAGATTGCTTTTGTTGAGAGACTGAACGTGTTTCATAAAAACGCTCCTTTACTATGTATTTGGGTCTATCCCCTGCTCCACTGTCAATAGACAGAACAGGGATTTACAACGGCCTTCTCCGCGGTTTTACCCGCGGTCTGGCCTTTCCCGGCTTGAATTTTGTTCTTCTTCCGCACACCATCCCGGCGCCGGCCGCCCCTGTCAGCAGCAGTACACCACCCCGCAGCAGCTCGCCCCAACCGGGACTTTGCAGCAGCGCAAGCGATATCCCCCACAGCAAAAAAGCAGCGGCTATCCCGCATAGTCCTTTCCGCTCTCCGGCAAAGCCGCTCCCGAAACCTCCGGCAGCAAGCCCGCCGAAGCAGACCGGTATCCAGACCATTGCCGGATATCCCGACAGCGCCAGTTGCAGCTTCACAGCAGCCAGTGCCGTCAGCAGCATCATTGCCACTGTAACCCCACTGCCTGCCAGCAAACCGATGGCAATTGGAAAAAGATATCCTTTGACCGACTCTTGCGACGGCATATAACCACCCCTTTTTCACGGATGGTAAACAATATGCGTGAGCTGTGAAAATCAGACGTCGTCGTGGATGGTTTCGCAGGACTGGATTGCCCAGCGCTTAATGCGGATCTTGGTGTTGTTGCTTCCGGTCTCGATCAGAAGGGTATCCTCCCGCAGTGAAACAACCCGTCCGACAATACCGCCCGCAGTCACAATCTCATCGCCGACCTGCAGGTTGTTGCGCATCTTGGCGACTTCTTTTTCTTTCTTTTTCTGGGGGCGAATCAGGATAAAATACATGACGACAATAACCAGCACCAGCGGCAGCATGGAAACAACCAGAGACAGTACGCCGGCCTGCTCAGTCGAAGCAGTAGCCGTCATCAGAGCAGCAGAAATCATAGTTTTCCTCCAAAATAATGAGTATTCAGGCACAAGTGCACCTGTATTAACCTATATTATACATGACAAAAGACGGATTCGCAAGGGGGAACATCGTATTTTCAAAAGGATTTCACAAAATTTCCGATGCTCCCAATCATTTTTCGCCGCCCGTCTGTGCAGACGGGCAGAATCCTGTCATCGGACACTGATCGCAATAAGTCTTGCGCGCGGTGCAGACATCCCGTCCGAACAGAACCAGGCGGTGACAGAAAGCACCGCCTTCCTCGGGCGGAATAACCTGCCAGAGCTGCTGTTCCACCTTGTAAGGGTCCTTCCCCTCCGACAGGCCCAACCTGCCGCAGATACGGATGCAGTGGGTATCGGTCACGATACAGGGTTTCCCAAAGACATCCCCCAGCACCAGATTGGCTGTTTTGCGTCCGATACCGGGAAGCGAGGTCAGGCCCTCCATCGTATCTGGCAGCTCGCCGCCCCATTTTTCGATCAGCTCGCCGCAAAGCGCCTTGACATCTCGCGCTTTTGTATGAAACAGACCGCAGGGACGGATGATCGCTTCCAGATCTTCAATCGGTGCTTCTGCCAGCGATTCAAGCGTCGGATATTTGCTATACAGTTCGTTGGTGACGATGTTGACCCGTTTATCGGTACATTGAGCCGAAAGCCGGGTCGAGATCAGCAGTTCATATGGTTTTTCATAAGTCAGCGAGCAAACCGCATCAGGGTATAGCTTTTTAAGGGCATCAATTGCCAGCAGCGCCCGTTCTTTTCTGTCCATCTTTATTCCTCCGTTCTTATTCCAACTGCTGGGGCGCACCCTCTCCGGTGACATCCCGCATCCAACGGTGGTTGCGCATTCTCCAGGCCAGCATCAGCAGTTTGACCGGTTCATCCAGCTTACTGCAGGCATAAACCACCAGCACCGGTGCCTTAAAGACAAATGCGCTCAGAAGCGCCGCCGGGGTTGCAAACAGCCATAGTCCCGCCAGATCGACAAACAGTGCAAACCGCGAATCTCCGCCGCCTCTGAGCAGGCCGACCACGCCGATACCCGTCTGAGCTACAAACAATACAATAACTGCCAGTACCCGCAGCATTTCAATTGCCAGCTGTTTGGTTTCGTCCGGCACATTATAGAAGCTGACAACCGGCCCGGAGAGACCAAGAATCATACAGGCAGCCAGTATTCCCAGCAGCACTCCGATAATTCTGAACCAGGTCACCCGCTGCCGTGCCTGTTCCATCTTACCGGCACCAATATCATTACCAATGATAATGGCCGCTGCATTGGCGACGCCAAAAATCAGCACCGAGGAAAACTGCTGGACAATCGACGCAATCTGACTGGCAGACACGACCGACGCGCCCAATCTTCCCATAACCATCGACTGGATCGAAATACCGATCGACCAGAATACTTCGTTAAATGCAACCGGCAGTCCATTCTTCAGATAATTTTTGAGCAGCCCTACATCAAATTCCCAGAAGTCACGCAGTTTGAACCGCAGCTTGCGGTCAATGACTAGGATATATACCAACACGATGACTGCTTCCCCCATTCGGGCAATAACCGTCGCAATTGCGGCGCCTTGGATACCCAGTTTTGGAAATCCAAAGTTTCCGAAAATCAACAGGTAGTTCAAACCGGTGTTGCATACCAGTGAAAATACCGAGTCGATTACCGCGATACGGACAATTCCGACGCTTCGAATGGTGGTCAGCAGCGTGTTGGCCAGTCCAAAGAAGAAATAACACCAACCGATTATCCGCAAATACTGGGCACCGGCCGCAATGATCTGCGGGTCATCGGTATAGATTCGCATAACCGTTTCAGGGAACAGCATGACCGCCGCCCCCAATAGAATACTGATCGTCAGTGCAACTTTC
>DVLN01000184.1 GCA_018715465.1 Candidatus Faecivivens stercorigallinarum
CCATTATAATAGAATTAGATAACTATGTGTTTATCGGAATATTTATGTAAAGGACTGGTTCCAATGAAACAGAAAGCTGTCGTATTCGACCTGGATGGCGTTATCTGCTTTACCGACAAGTATCATTATCAGGCTTGGAAGGCCCTCGCCGATGAGCTGGGCATCTATTTTGACGAAGAGATCAACAACCGCTTGCGCGGTGTTTCCCGTATGGCATCCTTTGAGATCATCCTCGAACGCTACCACGGCGAACCGATGACCGAAGCGCAGAAGGAAGCCTGCTGCACCAAGAAAAACGACCTTTACCGTGAGCTGCTCAAAAACATGTCCCCCGCCGATCTGTCGGATGAGGTCAAAGAGACGCTGGACGGACTGCGTGCAAAGGGCCTGAAACTGGCGATCGGCTCTTCCTCCAAGAATACCCCCTTCATTCTCGGCCAGCTGGGCCTGGGCGATTACTTTGACGCTGTTTCTGACGGCAACAACATCACCAAGTCCAAACCCGACCCCGAAGTCTTCCTGAAGGCTGCTGAATTCCTGGGCATGGACCCCAAAGACTGCCTGGTCGTTGAGGATGCTGAAGCTGGCCTGGATGCTGCAATCGCCGGCGGCATGGAATGTGCTGCTATCGGTGAAGCGACCAAGTGCGGAAAAGGTACCTACAACCTGTCCACTTTTGCAGACCTGCTGAAGATCTGATTTTTTATCCAGTATAGCGATGGTTCCCCCGTTCTCCTAACCAGCTGAACGGGGGAATTTTTTCCCGCAAAACGGCAGACCTTTTCCACAGGGGAGGAAGAAAACGGTGAATAAAACAATAAGTATGTTGATCCGATGGCTGTATCTGGTCATCGGATGCGCGCTGCTGGCAGCCGCAGGGGTTCGGCTGGTGGGACAGTGGAAGATGGCAGATACTGTAAAAGAATACCTGACGCCGGAAGCGTTTGCACCGGCTGCCACCAGTTACAATGCGGACGGTGAATATGCCGGACTGCCGCTGGAAGCGACTGATTTTGCGGGATTTACGCCGCTGTTTTCTTCGGCACAGACGCTGGTATTTCAGGAAGGGATTGTCCGAGAGTATACCCTTCCCTGCGACATCACCTATTATAGCTGGGACGGCAGTGATCTGATCCCGGCACTGGTGCTGGATAAAGGGACAGACGTTCTCTTTTTCCCGACCGAAGCGGAAGGTGCCCCTCTGATTCCAGCAGGGTATGGTGTAAACAGCTTTCCCGGGACTGAATCCGGCTGGCGGTATGCGGTCCCCTTTCTTGCGGCAGACCAGCCGCTGATCAGCGGACAGGTCCTGCTCTCTCAGCAAGACTGGGATTATTACCATGTCCGGCTGTCTGACCTGCAAGCGGTATGCAGCGGCTACTGGAAAGAACTGGAATGGGATTCCAGCCGGCAATCCCGCAGACGGATGGGGATATCGGTACGGGAACTTTCCACCCTTGAGCTGCTGCGCACCGACGGCGTTTTATACCGCGCAGGCATTTATAACTCCCCCGACCTTTCGGTGCCCCTCTGGGACAAAATGGACTCGCTGCTGACTGCGGCAGGCGCGGCGCTGATCCTTCTGTTCGTGGTACATCCCGGAAGAGGAAAGCCGCGGCGAAACCACTGACCGGCTTTTCAGTACGACGAAAAACAGCCCTGTGCGGTCTGCACAGAGCTGTCAGATAAACCGTCCCGCTCAGCTTTTGGGCGGGACATTGTCGTCAATTGGTTCGAACATGCTTTTGAATATATGATTCATCCGCCTGCCGACCCGTTTTTCCACCCTGCGGGATGTCTCCCGGTAGCGGGTGCTGCGGCCCGGTTTCTTTTCAGCAGCGGACTGTATGAAATGATTCTGCGGGGAATGCCAGCCCTCCTCAGAGGAAGCAGGGATTTTCTCCCAGTCTGTTTCAAAAACACTGGATGCAGGCTGTATCGTCAGTTCTGCATCCGGTTGCCGCGCAGGAGCAGATGTTTTTTCTGGCTGGGATGTATCCAGCAGCGGCAGCGTCAGCATCACCTTGAACAGGTCGCCGTCCACCTTCAGTTCCAGCTTGCCATGCTGCAGCTCCATCAAACTGCGGGCAATCGACAGCCCCAGCCCCGACCCTTCGGTCGAACGGGAGCTGTCCCCCCGGACAAACCGTTCCATCAGCTCATCTGCTGAGATTCCCAGCCGGTCACGGGAGATATTGCGCAGGGTCAGCCGGGCGGTATCGGCTTTTTCCAGCGTAATATAGACCCGTGTACCAGACAGGGCGTATTTGCAGATATTGCCCATCAGGTTGTCGAGCACCCGCCAGATACGGCGGGAATCAGCCAGAACCTCGACCGGCTGTTCCGGCGCTTCCACCACCAGTTCCAGCCCGTTTTGTTCAAGACGTTCCTGGTATTCCCCGGCGGTCTGTTCGATCAGCACTCCGAGTTCGCAGGGCTGGAGATTGACCGACAGGTTACCTGTGCTCGCCTTGGACGCTTCGACAAGGTCCTCAATCAGCTTACGCAGCCGGGAAGACTGACGGGAAAGGGCGGCGATATATTCCCGCATCCGTTCGTTTTCCGGCTGCTCCTTGCTGAGCAGGTCGGCATAATTGACAATTGAAGTCAGCGGGGTTTTAATGTCATGGGAAACGTTGGTAATCAGCTCAGTTTTCATCCGTTCGGAGCGCATCTTCTGGTCGACTGCGTGAATCATCCCCTCGCTGATTGCGTTGAGATCATCGCCGTGTTCCCGGAAGGATTGCAGCATCCCGTCGGTATCGACACGGAAGTCGAAGTCTCCCCCGGCCATCCGCTCCCCTGCATCCAGCAGCTGTTTCATCTGACTGAGCAGCATGCCTGCCACGATCAGAACCGCCAGATTAACCGCCAGACATATAAACAGTCCCGTCCAGCTACCGGTCAAGAATAACAAGGTCAGCAGAAATTCCAACAGCAGCACCGCTGCGGCAGCGACTACCCCGCGCCAGACAAACGGGAGGGAACGGAAAAATCCTCCCAGCGTCTGCCCGATACCGGAAAACAGCTTATGCCAGAGTTTTTTCAGCAGCCGGAAAATAGCCATCGTCAATTTGACAACCAGCATATTTTTCCACCAGCCGCGCATCTTAAACCGAACCGCGAGGCTGCACAAAGAAAGCTCACTCAAAATGACCCCCACCAGCATAAAAATTGCTGTAATCATCATTGAGAAATACAGGTCGGTTGCGCTGCCGTAAGTGATACTGTCCCACGCCGAGACCGACACTGAAAAAGTGAAAATGATTGCAAACCCAAACAGGCAGACATAGACATCCAGCGGGATTTTTTCCTGCCAGCCGGGATAGACCTCTTCCAACCCTGGCCTGCGCCCACAGCCGCAAAACAGCAAAATATGGCTGAGCACCGTCAGAATCAGCCCACCAGTCAGTGCCAGAATCAGCGGATAACGGATTTCAAACAGCGTATTATACATCCGTACCAGAAACGACAGCTGGTCAGCTACCACCAGCGGATCGGCAACCGCCAACCGAACGGTTACCGTATGCATCGTCATCTGGTTCTCTTCGAGATACCCTTCCGAATAGTAATCCTCACCGATCCCTGGCTGGGATTCCAGCGACTCATAATACATCTGGCCGTATTTATCCAGCGTATACCAACCGTACCAGGTACTATACTGCAAGCCGGATTCATCCCCGGAAACGTTGGTAACGCTGTCCCCTTCATCTGGATCGTCCGGTGTCAGCTGAAACCGGAGGTTGGTATCGGTGGGCGGATAGCGCTGCAAAACCGAGTCTTTCCCTTCGTATATATACTGCTGAAAGATATTGTTTGCAGTGCTTCTCAGTACACCGGTGATCATCGTGGAATTGTAAATCCCGCTGCTGCCGGTCATGTAAAAGGATTCTGCCGAACAGTAGGAAAAAGCCAGCATCGTCAGCCCGGTTGTCACCACCAGCACCACCGACAGCAAAAACGCCGCCGCCTTGACCAGCGGCTTGCGTATGATATTGTCGATCATCGTATCTCTCCTTTGGTTTGTGGCGGTCATTCACCGACCAGTTTATACCCCTGTGCCCAGACGACTTTCAGATAACGCGGTTCAGCCGGGTTGATCTCCAGCTTTTCGCGCAGGTGGCGGATATGTACCGCGACAGTCGAGTCAGCGCCGTAGGGCTCATCCTTCCAGACCTGCCGGTAAATTTCCCGCGGGGAGAGTACCTCGCCCGGGCGGGACATTAGCAGCTGGATGATCTTGTATTCAGTTGGAGTCAGCGAAACCGGCTCTCCATCCAGCGTCAGGGTCTTGGTCTTATCATCCAGTTCAAACGGCCCAACCCGCAGCAGACTATCACTTTCCACCGATTTTGAACCGCCCAGCTTCATATACCGGCGCAGCTGGGAACGGACCCGCGCCAGCAGTTCAACCGGATTGAAGGGTTTGGTGACATAATCGTCCGCACCGATGTTGAGTCCCATGATCTTGTCGGTATCCTCGCTCTTGGCGGTCAACAGGATGACCGGGACATTGCTTTTTTCGCGGAGGACCGACAGCGCAGAAATTCCGTCCATCTCCGGCATCATTATGTCCATCAGCACCAGATGAATTTCTTCCTTTTCCAATACCGCGAGTGCTTCTTTACCGGTGAAGGCTGTAAAGGTGCGATACTGGGATTCGGAAGAAAGGTAGATTTTCAGGGCCTGGACGATGTCCTT
>DVLN01000185.1 GCA_018715465.1 Candidatus Faecivivens stercorigallinarum
AACGCCCTTGTTGACGACCGACATCATGGAGCTATTGTCTAATAAAAGCAGTTCATTAATCGACATGGATAAAAACCTCCTTCTATATTGATTATTTTTAGTATAAATTAAAGAATCTTGTTTGTCAATAGTTTTTAAAATATTAACAGAATTTATCAAAAGGTTTCACCAAAAAAGGCGTCCCGCACCTTTCAGCGCGAAACGCCATTCGCTCATTCGTCCGTTCCGATCTCTCCGACCGATACATTTTCCGCCGCCAGACCGGTCTCCTCGATGATGATGTTTTTGATCTGGTTGGCTGTTTCAGCCGTCAGCCCGTCGGTCCGCACAATCACCCGCGCCGAATCAGCATCAACATAGGCCAGGCACTCGGCAAACCCCTTCGCTTTGACCAGCGTCTCAATCTTATTCTCGCTCTCGATCTGAGCGGACACCGCCAGCGCTTTCTCAGTCGCCAGCTCCTTCTCGTCATCGGTCATCTCCTGTGCACCAAGCGTCTGGGCCAGCGTTTCAATCGCCTCATCCCGCGCTTTGCGCCGTTCCAGCCGGGCGGATGTAAAATAGTCACTCTCCGTTTCTGCTGTCTCCTCCGCCGGCTCTGCTCCGGTCAGCTGGGCCTCCCCGTAGTTTTCCGTCTCGGAAGAGCCCGTCTCTGACGCGGTCAGCAGGTCAAAATTTCCGGTGTCGGTGAATACGTAATTCAGATACACCGCGATTCCCAGAATCGTCACCAGGCTTGCCAGTACGATCTGTTTCTTGCCAAGAATTACACTCATCTTCATATCTGCGCCACCCTTTCACTGCATCTTCTCTATACTGACACGGGCTGTTGTCAGGCCGTACAGCGCATAGACCACCTCATATACATCTGTCTGCACCTCCGCCAGATCCCCTCCCTCACACACCACCGCAACCCCGGTCACCGCTGGCTGCCGTTCGGAAACAACCACCGCTCCGTCGCCTGAGGTGACATACCGTTCGGTCCGCTCCCGGCTGCTGACGCCGGTGTCTCCGTATTCCTCCCGCTCTTCCTCCTCCGACAGGTAGACCTTGCTGCCGGTATCCGACAGCGTGACCATCACATGGGTTTCCCCCGCACCTTTAATGCGGGAGATCGTCTGCTCCAGCCGCTGCTCGATGGCGATGGCCGGATCGGTCACGTCTGTCTCTGTCTCCTGCTCTGTCTGAGGAACAAACGAGGACAGAAAGATCAGCCCGATACCCGCCAGCCCCAGGACAAACAGCAGCCAGGGCTTTTTAGCTGTCAGCAGATTCCTTATCTTCTCCATCATTTTCATTCTCCGTCGTCACGATCGTCGCGGTCACTCCAAAAGTTTCGTTCAGCTCGGCAGTCGCCGTCAGTGCGGCCGCGAGCTCCTGCCGGCTGACCAGTATCCGCAGACTGGTAATAGATATGCTCCCGTCTCCGTCAATATGTATATCCAGTTCGACTTCGGCATTTTGCACACCGCTGCTTTGCAGCATCGCCTCCGCTTTCTGGCAGAGAAGCTGCCGGGTCGCCGTCTCCAGCTGCCGCTGAGCAGTTTCTCCCAAGTCCCCTTCCGGCTGCTCCAGCACCGAATCCGGCAATGTAAAATCCTCCGCATCCAGCGTCACCACCGGCAGCAGAATCGACAGCAAAAAGAAGATCCGCACCGCAAACCGCATCATCCCGTTTTCCCGCTCGGGCGTCAGCATCAGGATTACTGCGCTGAGGACCATCGTCCCGCACAATGCCGCGGCTGTCAGTTTCAGCTGTTCCATTCCATCCTCTGCCTCCTAACTTCCCGCCAGCAGCACCATCGCCAGCGCCCCCAGAATCATCACCGCGTAGCAGATCAGCACCGACAGCATGATCGACACCGCAGCAGAACTGACCCGCATCACCTCCGCAGGCCCTCCCTCCGACAGGGTATCCGCCGCTGCCGCCCCCAGATTCAGTGCTGCGGTCAGCAGGCCCAGGTAGATCAGCTGGGGCAGAAATACCACCGCCAACACCAGAATGCCGAACACCCCGATCGTGCTTTTGACCAGCGTCAGGCAGCCGCTCACTGCCGACCAGGCGTCCCCGACCGCACTGCCGACAACCGGGACGGCCGAACTGAGCAGGAATTTCGCGGTCTTGAGGGTTACCCCATCGGATACTCCGCTGATGCGGGTTTTGATGGTCAGAAGGGCCAGAAAGACGGTCAGGCAGAGGGACAGTATCCACAGTGCCAGACTGCGCACCGACCGGATCAGTGCCCCTGCGTGCAGATCGGGCGCTGCGACTCCGGCAAACGACAGCCCGAGAAAAATCATCATCAGCGGCACAACCAGCCCGTCCACCGCCGCCGAAAATATCTCGATTGCCGACAGCGTCGTCCCGTACCAGATGACCGACGAAGCGGGTTTCCCGGCAGCGGCGGCAGACGCCGCAAATACCGGCAAAAAGGAGAGCATGAACGCCGAAAGTCCTTTGACCAGCGTGGCTGTACCCCGCACCGCGCTGACCACCGTTTCGGCCAGCAGCACCGCAAGCACCAGCGTTGTGACCGGGCGGCAGGCCGGACTTTTGCTGAAACTGCCCAGCAGCGCCGACAGCACCGTCACCCCCAGCATGCAGGCCAGCAGCCGCAATGGCGCCGCGCCCTTCTGCCGCACCATCTCCCACCCCTTTTCCAGCAGTCCCGGCAGGGTAAGGGAGTCGAGGTCCTCCGGCTCAAACCCGTCGGCAATCGACCCCTGCGCTTCGGACGGCAGCAGCGAAAAAAGAGAATAGTAGCCGCTCTCCTCCAGCTGTTCCTCAATCATCTCATCGGCTGTCTCTGCCGTACCCGCCGCATGTCCCACGCAGGGAAAGGTCAGCAGTGCCAACACCATGATCAGCAGCAAGGCCGCCAGTTTTCTGAACATCTGCATCCCCCTTCCTATTCCATCAGCGACAGCGACAGCTCCAGCAGCCTGCGGTAAACCGGAAGGCAGCTCTCTAAGATCAGTACCTTACCTGCCAGACTGATCTGAGAAGCGGCAGAAAGCTGTCCCGCTTCCCTGCACAGGCTCTCTCCGATCTCAGAAAGAAGGCTGATGCCAAGACAGCGGAGTAAAATCTTGATGTATACCGTCTCGACCCCGGCATTTTCCGCAAGTGAACCAACGGTCGAAAATATCGGGATCATCCGAAGCACCGTCCAGCCGGTAAACAGTACCATACAGCCGGTCGAAAGCAGCATCGCGTACTCCGGTTTCCAGTTTTTTAACAGCAGCGTGATGACCGTCAGCACGACCGCCGCCGCGATCAGTGAACCAAACTGTTCCATCTGCCTGTCCTTTCCTTTGGTTTCAACGCTGTCAGTAGAGTCCGAACAGCTGCTGAATCGTCCCGAACAGCCCGCTGATCTCCCGGACCAGCATTCCCAGCACCACAATCAGCCCCGCAAGCGTCGTCATCATCGCCTGTTCCTCCCGGCCTGAACGAATCAGCACCTGGGTCAGCACCGCAACAATTATGCCGATCGCGGCGATACGGAAAATCAGATCTACATCCATCTTTGCCGACCATTCCTTTCTTTTCCGGGTCCTTTCAGATACAGAGCACCGCACACAGCATCCCCGCCAGTGTCCCCAGCGCCATCATCAGCTTCCCTTTTTCCTCTGCCTCCGTCCGGGCACTCTCCAGCAGTCCCCTGAGCTGTTCAGCCGCAATACGCACCGAGGCAGACTGGCTCCCGGCATCCCCACGCCCGAGCATCTCCGCCAGCCGGCGGCAGATCCCGCGTTCCGGCTCCGGGCTGTCTGCCCCCAGGCCGTCCCAGCCTTTATCCGCCGGCAAAAGCCCTTCGTCGGTCAGCATTCCGGTAATCACACCGGTCGGCAGCCGCTGGGTCAGCAGTCCTTCCAGCCGCACGCACAACCGCACCATCCCACTCAGCCGCCGCACCCTTCCGGCCAGCTTCTCCGACGCCCGTATCCCCACACCCGCTCCGCACAGGGTCAGGCAGATACCGGCTACCAGTCGCACCGAGAGCATATCCATCCAGCAGCGCCCCCATTCTCCCCCGGCCTTCCAGCAAGACCACCTTTTCAAATGCACCTTCCCGCAGAAGTTTTCCGGTCCATTCCCTGCGCAGCAGTTCGGAAATACTCCCGGCATGCACCGTCGCAACCAATGGAACACCGCTGTACAGCGACGCTGACACCGCCCCCGCTTCCTGCGGGGAAAGCTCGTCGCAGATCATCAGTTCGGGCGACAGCGACCGCACCGCCAGCAGCATCGCCTCTGCCTTCGGATAACCGGTCAGCAGGTCGGCACTTACCGCCCCTTCCGGCAATGGCGTCAGCTCTCCCCGCTCGTCCAGCACTGCCAGCCGCATTCCCTGGGCCAGTTTTCCGATCAGCGCACGTAAAACCGTTGTTTTCCCGCTCATCGGCGGCCCTGCGATCAAAAGCGATGACGGAAACGTCATCTGATCCAGCAGCCTGTCAGCAGCATGCGGAAAATCACCCGGAAAACGAAAACACAGAGCAGATATTGTATGTACTGCCAGTACCTGCCCGTCCGCCGTTGACGCACTTCCGGCAACCCCCAGCCTGCCTCCGCCCGGCAGCGGCAAAAACCCCTTGCAGATGCTGTCCATTGCGCTCTGCATCGACCGCCCAGTCGCCCGAAACAGCGTTTCTTCCAGCATCGCACGGCTGGTGACCAGCGCACCGTCCGGGGTTGGAAGCAGCCGTCCGCTGCCGCTCAGCCAGCCGGATTCGCTGCCAATCCACTGGACCGGGCGGTCTGCACGCAGTCTCAGCTCATATAACGTCCGTCTTTCCGCCCGCTCGACCGCCAGCGCTACTGCCGGGGGCAGGCAGTTTCGGATAAATTCATCCAGCCGCATTTTCTGACACGTCCTTTCGGTGACTTCGTTTCTGTCCCCATCATATGTGGCGGGTTGTCCGGTTAGAACCGGAAAATTTTCGCCCGCTCTTGTGGCGGTAGGCCGGCTGCTGTATAATATATGCAGCAGCTATTCATTCAGGCAGATGACATTCAGGAAAGGATGACAACAGTATGACGGAATTGCCGGTCATTGACTGTGCGGAAAAACTGGAAATGGTGGTGCAGAAGATCGGATTCCTGCCCTTTTTCCGCTGTGAGGTACCGGGGTATTCACTGGAAGAACATACCCCCGCCGCCCTCTGGTTTCAGAAAGGGGTCAAGGGACCTTGGGAATGGCGGGAGATGGCCGCCGAACGGCAGATCATCGGCTATGGCAAGCTGGTGCACGGGAAGGCGGGGTTTGTCTCGGCCGAACTGATTCCGCTGCTGGCCAACTACCGGCGGGATGGGTACGATTATGACGCAAAATATGACGACGGACTGATGAAACGGCGGGAAAAACTGGTGATGGACGCGGTCGTCCAGAACGGAGAGATGCTGTCGGCTGATATCAAAAAGGCGTGCGGATTCGGCAAAAACGGTGAAAAGGGATTTGACGGAATCCTGACCGGGTTACAGATGCAGACCTATCTGCTGGTGCGGCGGTTCGTCTACAAAAAGGATAAGACAGGGCGGGTGTACGGCTGGGGCGTCGGCCAGTATACCACTGCCGAGCGGGTGTTCGGGGACGCAGTGGTGACCGGACGCTATGACCAGGACCCGAAAGAGAGCTTTGATGAGATGACGGAAATACTGTCCAGTCGGCTGAAAGTTGAAGAAAAAGAGCTTAAAAAATTGCTGCGCTGAGAGTGCAACAAAGGACTTGGGATAATTGAAAATGGCAGGCTGCAATAAAATGCAGTCTGCCATTTTTGTTATTATGTTCATTCCGTATGAAACAGTGTGCGTCCAGACAAAGGATGCCCGCCAAACAGTCCGCCCCCACTCTGGACCTCCCGACCCTGCCCACGGATCAGGATTGCGTCTTCTCCGATCACCAGCACCTCGCTCCAGTCAATCAGCAGGTCCGGTTCCCGTCCGAGCAATCCAAACAGCCGCGGCCGTCCCCGAACAACCAGCGCCTTCACCACTGCGGCGGCCGGATGGTGCTCTTCCGGCCGGGCAGCCGGGTCGGCTGTACTGTAGTCGAGCAGCAGTTCGTCCGCACGCCCCAGGCAGCGTCCATCTTCAATGCACAGAATGTCCTTCCGAAACAGTCCCCCGCTGCGCAGCTCCATCTCTCTCCCTCCCCGGAAAAGAATATGCCGGACAACAGCCGTTTATGTCTCAGGTCAGTACATCACCCAGCCGGCGGATGGTTGCATCATCTGCAAACGAAACCTGCTTGACGGTAAATGCCCGGCCATTCAGATAGGACAGCGCGCAGGGCTCCTTAAAATCAAAGATCAGCTTATAAGAACACAGTGCCTGGCTCTCAAACCCCAGAGCACGTTCCCGGCGGTTGTCGGAATATTTGCCGTCCCCGACCAGCGGGCAGCCAATATAGGCCATATGGGCGCGGATCTGATGGGTGCGGCCGGTCTTCAGCTCAATCTCAGCAAGCGCAACCTTTTTATAGCTTTTCAGCACCCGGTAGCGGGTCACCATCGTCTTGCCGCCCGGTATGGTATGGTCATAGACAATCGCTTTGTTCTCCCGCTCATCCTTGCGCATAAAGTGCCGCAGGGTTGCCTCCCGCGGGGTGGGAACACCTTTGAGCAGGCAGAGATAATACTTGTGCAGCTCCCGGTCCCGGATGCAGGCGTTGAGCAGCCGCAGTGCCTCGGCGTTTTTGGCGACAATGACAATCCCTTCGGTATTGCGGTCAATCCGGTTGCAGAGGGCAGGTGCGAAGGACGCCTCCTGTTCAGGATGATAGTCTCCCTTTTTATACAGATAATGCAGTACCCGGTTGATCAGCGTGTCGACCGACTCCCCCTCGTCCTCATGAACGATCAGGCCGGACGGTTTATTGACCAGCAGAATGTTTTCGTCCTCGTATACGGTCTGAATCTCTGGCCGGGCCTGCATAAATAACTGCTGAGAATCCTGAATGAAAAACTCGTCGCTGATAAAAAAGGTCAGAATATCCCCCTCCGACAGGCGGGTACTGATCTCCGCCTTTTTGCCGTTCAGCTTGATGTGACGGGTGCGCAGGAATTTGTACATCAGCGTCTTGGGCAGAGCGGGCAGCGCTTTGAGCAGGAATTTGTCCAGCCGCTGGCCCGCGTCGTTGACGCCAACTGTCATCTGTCTCATATTTCGAAATCCTCCGGGCTGTATTTGGGCAGCGACGGCATCGGTTTTGGCTTACGGCGCAGGGGCGCGTACTGAAAATGCCGGCAGGAATAGGTGATCGACACCACTCCCTTTTTGCGGCAGAAGACCAGGTCTTCTTCCTCTTCCGGTGCCCCCCATTCGCAGTAGGCACAGGATGGTTCAATTTTCTTGCCAAACAGGGCCATGATCACCCGATCTCCCTTCTTATCCGCCGCTTTCCGGGCAGCGCTTGTTCACTGCGTAAAATCAGAAGTATTATAGCACATCTTCCGTCCGCCTGGCAAGAGCATCAGACAACAAACGACCAAAAATACCGAAGAAACCAGGTTTCCGCTCCCAATCGACGCGGCAGCCGCCGGACTTGCTTCTGGGCCAAATCCGCAAAAGACACTCTCCGCCGCCCAGCTGGAAAACCCGAAAAACCGGTCGGCAATCAGCGTCACCAGAATACTCACCGGCAGATGCACCAGACGGCTGAGCCAGAACATCCGCATCGAAATTCCGCTTCCTCGCAAAAAGCAGACATTTTGCAGCCAGACCGATACCCCGCCCAGTGAACAACAACCGGCAATCCACCCGATTGCGGTCTGATAAGCAAGCCCTTTTGCCGCTGCGCATCCGACGCTGACCTCCAGTCCGGCGGTCAGCCACCGGCCGATTCCCCCCGGCAGCAGTTGCAAAAAACTCCCCACCACCGAAAAAACAACGACAAATCCACAGATGATCCCCATGCCCCGGACGGCCGATACCACCGCACTGACAAACCGTTCCCCCAGTCTGCCCCCTTCGGTTCCTTTGCAGCCATTGTCTGGAACGGTACCACCGCGCGCCAGCAGCCGTGCAACCAGCACACCCGTCAGTACTCCTGCCGCCAGCTGGCACCCCCACAGCGCCAGCCCCAGTTCCCCGCTCCCAAAGACATACCGCCCGACACCTGCCATAAATGCCGGGCTGGCGCCATACGCGACGGTCAGCAGCCGTCCGGCCTGCTCTTCCGAAATCCTGCCCTCCCGTTTCATCGACACCGCCATCCGCGCGCCGATCGGGTACCCGCCGATCACCCCCAGCAGCAGTGCCGAGCCTGTCGCCGCAGGCAGACGATAAAGCCCCGCCAGCAGCTTCAGCGGCCGAAGCAGCAGACTTCCCGTCCCCGCACCCGCCAGCAGGTCACAAAACACCATAAAGATAAACAGCGACGGGATCACCGTCTCCAGACAGAGCGCCGTTCCGCTGCGTACCCCCTCCGCCGCGACCTCCGACCGTATCAGCAGCAGGGCCCCTGCCCCCAATCCCATGACCGCCAGCATTCCCCGGCCGGCCTTGCGGGCTTTATCCAAAATCAATCCGTTCGACCTCCCCCCGCGCCAGCAGACGATTGTCCTGATAGGATAAGATCTCCAGCCCGCTCCCCCAGATGGTGCAGGGCGTTTTCCCCAATTTGAACCGCAGGTAACCCTCTCCGATATCCAGTACCGCGCTGCACCGTTCGGTGTAGATGACCCCGTTTTCCCATATCTGAAAGGGCGCTGTCAGGCTCACTTTCATTTCGTCAAGCAACCCATCCCGCTTTTTCGCCATCGTCCGCACCTCCTTCCTGTTGACAATCGGATGCCTGACATTATATTCGGCAGCGGGCAGGCATATACTTAACCGCGACGCATCGGACAAAGCAGCAAATGGAAAGGTGTGAAGACACGATGGCTAAATATCAACCGGGATGTCTGTTGATTCGGGTGGAGGGCGACACCGCACGGTTTATCAACCGTTGTGCGGAAGAAGAAATCTCTGCTGAGCGGTTTTGCAGTACCGACGGGGTGCTGTTCGGGTATATCCCCCAGAAAGATTATAAACAAACGCGCTTCCTCGCTGAGCAGCTTGGATGCGAACTGTCGGTGCTGGAAAAGGACGGCGTCTCCTGTACCCTCAGCCGTTACCGCAGGCGGCTGGGATTGATCGTCTGGCCGGCGGTGCTGACCGGCGCACTGCTGTTCTCCCAGTGCTTTGCCTGGGCGCTGACCGTCAACGGGCTGTCACAGGTAGACAGGGCGCTCATCCTGGACGCCGCAGAAGACGCGGGCCTGCGCATCGGCAGTTTCCTGCCGTCGGTCGACATGCAGGCAGTCGCCGACCATATCCTTGAGACCATTCCTGGGGTCGGTTACTGCGCCGTCAACAAGATCGGCTCCCATGTCGAAATCGAGATCAATGAGGCGGCACAGATCCCGACCGTCCTGCCGGACGACCCGTGCAGCGTCATCGCCGCTGAAACAGGAACCATCGTTTATCTGGAGGTGTACAACGGCCAGGAGTCGGTTAAGGTCGGGGAAACGGTCGGAAAAGGACAGCAGATCGTCTCCGGGATCACCGAATCTGCCGACGGCAAGACACGCTATGTCCATGCGAGCGCACTGGTGCTGGCAGACGCCAAATTTACCCGCGAATTTACACTGGATATAAAACAGCTGGAACGGGAATATCTGGATGAAAAAGAGGTTCGCTGGAGCGTCGAACTGTTTGGAAAGGCAATCCCGCTCTATCTGCCCGACGGGGTGAAAAAGGCGGCCGGGCAGGCAGTAAAGGTGGCTGAACAGCTGACCGGCTTTCTATTCTCTGGCCCGGAATCGTCTGAACAGACGGATGATGAACAGGACGTCCTCTGGGAAGAGACGGTCACCCGCCAGCCGCTCACCATCGCCGGGGTGCAGCTGCCGATCGGAATGATCAAAAATCTGCGGGAAAGCTATACCGAATCGGAAAAAATTTTTTCGGAAGAAGAAGCCCTTGCCCAGCTGCAGCAGGCGGCGGCCGCCTGGGAGACAGAAAACCTTGCAGACGGTGAGATCCTGTCGCGGGAGGAAAAAATGACGGTAGACAATGGGGTCGCGACGCTGACGGTCGATTATCTGTGCAGAATGGACATCGCTTCTCCAAAAAAGATCGAGGTGACGTTTGACGAAGAACAATCGGAAGAAACATCAGATTCTGCCGGCTGATCTGTCCTTTTTCAATAGCTCTCCTTATCGTTAAACTTGATGCTGGTAATACAAGAACAAATGAAAAATTTTGTGAAAATAGCATAGATACAAAATGCTTTTTTTATGGTATAATACTAGTAATTTAAAAGGGCAGCTTGTTTTCTGTCGACGGCTGCCGGAAATTCAGGAAAGGAATGAAGATCCAACTTGGCTGAACAGCTGATCCCGTTTCGCGATACCGATGAAATATCCGTTTTCTGCGGCAGTTTCGATGAAAACCTCACCGTCTTTATGAAATATTGCCCCGTCACCCTCAGCATCCGTGAGGATGGTCTGAAAATCGCCGGGGATGAGGCGGCGGTGGAAATTGCCGCCGCGGCTGCTGAAAATATCCTCTCGCTCATCCGCTCCGGGCAAAATCCCGATGAGGTCGCGATCCGCTATGCGCTGGACGCCGCCGCCGGCGGTGAACAGCAGGAAGCGATGAGCCTTGCCGGTGACTGCATCTGCATCACCCAGAAAGGCAAGCCTGTCTCCCCCAAGACCGTCGGTCAGAAACGGTATATCAAAACCATTGAGCGCAAGACGATTACCTTCGGCGTCGGCCCCGCCGGTACCGGCAAGACCTACCTTGCCGTCGCGATGGCTGTCAAGGCGTTTAAGGCCGGTGTCGTCAGCCGGATCATTCTGACCCGTCCCGCGGTTGAAGCCGGTGAAAAGCTGGGCTTCCTGCCGGGCGATCTGCAAAACAAGGTCGACCCTTATCTGCGCCCGCTGTACGACGCGCTGTTTGACTTTCTTGGCGCGGAAAACTTCCAGCGGCTGCATGAGCGCGGCAGCATTGAGGTCGCCCCGCTGGCCTATATGCGCGGACGGACGCTGGATGAGTCGTTTA
This sequence comes from Candidatus Faecivivens stercorigallinarum, assembly GCA_018715465.1. Lineage (GTDB taxonomy): Bacteria > Bacillota > Clostridia > Oscillospirales > Ruminococcaceae > Faecivivens > Faecivivens stercorigallinarum. The sequence goes on from DVLN01000185.1 coordinate 11,060, forward strand.
TCATTCTGGATGAGGCACAGAACACCACCCGCGAACAGATGAAAATGTTCCTGACGCGGCTGGGCTTTGGCTCCAAGGTCGTCGTCACCGGCGACGTCACCCAGATCGACCTGCCTGATGGCAAGGTCTCCGGTCTGATCGAAGCAACCCGTGTCCTCCGCAATGTAGAGGATATCGGCATCGTCCGCTTCAGCGAAAAGGATGTTGTTCGTCACAAACTGGTTCAGGATATTATCAAGGCTTACGACCGTTATTATGAGGAGGGCAAATCCAAACGCCATGAATAAAGTAAAAGTAATTATCTCCAACCGTCAGAATGTTGTCAAAATCCCGACCGGTATCCGTCTGCTCGTCCGGCGCTGCTGCAACGCCGCCCTCAGGCTGGAAAACTTCTCCGAAGACGCTGAAATCTCGGTCACCTTTGTTGACAACGACGAAATCAGATTGCTCAACAAACAGCACCGCAACATCGACTCGGCTACCGACGTCCTCTCCTTCCCGCTCGGTGAAAACGGCGTCTATGACCACAATGAGTCGGGGGCTGCCCTGCTGGGAGATATTGTGATCTCAATGCCCAAGGCGGTTGAACAGGCTGAACTGTACGGCCATTCCCTCCAGCGTGAGGTCGGCTATCTGACCGCCCATTCGATGTTCCATCTGCTGGGATACGATCATGTCAACGGTGGGGTCGAGGCTGTGCATATGCGCGAAAAGGAAGAAACGGTCATGACTATGCTGGGGCTGCCCAGAGGCGCCAGCTATGTGATGGATGATGAAGGAATCTGATAAAAAGCGCGCGGCAGCAGGGCCTGCCGCCTTTTTCAAAAGCTTCCTGTACGCAGTGCGCGGTCTGAAAGTCTGTATATCCGAGCGAAATATGCGCTTCCATCTGAGTGCGGCGGTACTGGTGACCGCCTTTTCGCTTGTTTACGGGCTGGAACGAGCAGAGTTCGGGTTGCTTTTTTTTGCGATTGGGCTGGTTGTTGCGCTGGAAGCGATCAACACCGCTGTCGAACGGCTGACCGACCTGGTTTCTCCCGGTTTCCATCCGCTCGCCGGTATGGCAAAGGATATTGCCGCTGGTGCGGTACTGGCGGGTGCGGTTGCGGCCGCTGTCATTGGATGTCTGCTTTTTCTACAGTTCCCCCGGCTGACCGACACCCTCCTGCTGATTGTGACCAGCTGGCGGCTGCCGGTTTTTGCGGTGCTCGCTGCGGGGGGACTTTGGTTCACCTTCCTTTACCGGCCCCGCTGACAGGCATATATTCTAATCAAGTCATTACGAAAGGATTACTTTCATGAATCATACTGCTACCAAATCCGGGTTTGTCGCTATCGTCGGCAAGCCCAATGTCGGGAAATCTTCGCTGATGAACGCGCTGCTGGGCGAAAAAATCGCGATCGTTTCCTCCAAACCCCAGACCACCCGTACCCGTATCCTCGGGGTGCTGACCGACGAGGATACCCAGCTCTGCTTTCTGGACACGCCTGGTTTCCACAAGCCGAAAACCAAGCTGTCGGGACATATGAACAATGTTGTCAAAAACAGCATTGGTGAGGTTGACCTCGTCCTCTTTCTCGTCGAACCGATGGGGGCAATGGATGAGCAGGAACTGGAACTGATCGAGACCTTCAAGGCCCGCAGGCTGCCGGTTATCCTGGTTGTCAACAAAATCGACCTGATCGAAAAGGAACAGATTCTCCAGCGGATCGCCGAAGTGAGCGCCCTTTTCCCCTTTACCGCCGTTGTGCCCGTTTCGGTCACCGGCAACAATGGGGTCTGTCTGGTGCTGGACGAGCTGAAGAAAAACTGCCCCGAAGGCCCCTTCTACTTCCCCGAGGACACCCTGACCGACCAGCCGGAACGCACCATCGCTGCCGAGGTCATCCGGGAAAAAATCCTGCGTAATATGCGGGATGAAGTCCCCCACGGCACCGCTGTCGTCATTGAAAAGATGCGGGAACGGGAAAATAACCCCGATATCCTCGACATCGAAGCGACCATCTACTGCGAACGGGACAGCCACAAGGGTATGATCATCGGCAAGGGCGGCCAGATGCTGAAAAAAATCTCGACCGACGCCCGGACCGAGCTGGAAAATTTTCTCGACACCAGAATCAACCTCAAAACCTGGGTCAAGGTCCGCAGCGACTGGCGCAATGATGAGCGCGCCATCCGTTCGGTCGGGCTGAACTACGACGACAACGAATGACTGTAAACTATCTTCCGTCTGCCAGATACTGGCGGATGGGTATATTCTGACAAAAACTGCACATGATACCTCTGAGCAGGTTTTTCCCTGCGGTCAGGAGGATGTGCAAAATGGAAACAACACAAAAATCCATCGAACGGCCAGCCCCCGTACAGACGCCGCAACAACCCGGTTCTGCCCGTCCGGCTGTCCCGCCCGATATCCCATTCGAAATCCCCGTCCCGCCGCCGCGGCCGGATTCCCTGCCGGTCATCCGGTCATGGAACCAGTTCTGCCATACCGGCAGCGTCGACGATTATCTCAACTTTAAGTCCATCGAAGGAGGCAGCGGCTTTGCATCTCAAAACCCACGCAATCGTTTTGGCGCAGACGCCGTTTGGTTCCCGGGACAAACTTCTGACCCTGCTCAGTTCTGACCAGGGGCTGATGACCGCTGTCGTCAAAAACCCCGGCAGCGGCAAGTCCAGGATGAGCGCGGCATGTGAAATGCTGGCTTACAGCGAGTTTTGCCTGTTTTCGGGCAGGACCCGCTACATAATCGACAGTGCGGAACTGCTCAACAATTTCTATTCCCTGCGAAACAGCCTGACTGGGCTGTCACTCGCCGCTTACCTTGCCGAACTGACCAAATTTGTGATGCCGCAGAAGGAAAATGCCGATGAAATCCTGCGGCTTCTGCTCAATACCCTCTATCTGCTGGAAAAGGGAGAAAAAAGTGAACAGCTGCTCAAGGCGGTATACGAACTGCGGCTGATGTGCCTGTCCGGGTTCCAGCCGGATGTCGACGGGTGCGCCGGATGCGGAAAGCAGCAAGGCGATTTCTGGCTGCTGCCGGGCGACGGAATTATCCTGTGTCAAGACTGTCTGCCCGAGTATCAGAAATTACAGGAGCGTGCTGTCAGCCGGGTGATCTTTCCGCAGGCTGTGCGGAAAGCATTTTTGCATGTAATCGACGCTCCACCGCAAAAGCTCTTCTCCTTCCGGCTGTCGGATGACGGTGAAAAGGCATTCGGACAGGCTGCGGAGGCGTTTACCATCTTTCAGACGGGCGGGAAATTTAAAACGCTGGATTTTTACAGGGCTATGCTCTAAGATACTTTGAGCGGTATCATGACCGCCTGAATTCCCTCTCTCCTTTGTTACGGAGGAACATAAACAGATGATTGAACCTAAATATATGAAAAACCTTGAGCTGGACAAGGTGCTGGCCATGCTCGCCGAGCTGACCTGCTGTGAGACTGCCCGTGAAAAGGCCCTCTCCATCCAGCCCCTGACCGAAAAAGATGAGGTCCAGCGGGAAATCGACCGCACTTCTGACCTCTTTCAACTGACGGTACGGTTTGGGACCCCTACCTTTATGACGCTGCGCAACCCCGTTGGGCGGCTGAAAATCGCCCAGTCGGGCGGCACTCTTTCATGCAGTGACCTGCTGGCCATCGCCGCCGTCCTGCGGCAGGCCCGTATCCTCGACCAGTGGCACAACCAGTGGGACGAGGAAGAAAACGCGGTATCCGAACAGTTCTCCCGGCTGTATCTGAACAACCCGCTTGAACGGGAGATCTCGTCGGCTATCATCAGCGAGGACGCGCTGGACGACAACGCTTCCCCTGAACTGGCTGCCATCCGGCGCAAAATTCGGATGACTGAACTGAAAATCCGCGAAAAGATGGATAAGATGATCCGCTCCTCTACCTATCAGAAATATTTGCAGGATACGATCATCACGATGCGGGACGGCCGGTTTGTCGTGCCGGTCAAGGCGGAATACCGCAGTGAAATTCCCGGTATGGTCCATGACACTTCCGGCAGCGGCTCAACCTACTTTGTCGAACCGGCCGCTGTCGTCGAAGCCAACAATGAAATCCGCGTCCTCCAGTCCAAGGAAAAGGATGAGGTCGAACGAATCCTTGCTGAACTGTCGGGCAGATGCGGCGAAGAAGCAGACGGGATCATCCGCTGCTTTGAGACGGTCATCGACCTCAACCTGCTGTTCGCAAAGGCGACCCTCGCCTACCGGATGAAGGCAATGGCGCCGAAAGTTACCGACGACGGGCATATCCTGCTCAAGAGAGCAAGACATCCGCTGATCGACCCCAAAAAGGTGGTGCCGATCGACTTCGCGCTGGGCGACGCATATACGACGCTGGTCATCACCGGCCCCAATACCGGCGGTAAAACCGTTACCCTCAAGACCGCCGGGCTGCTGACGCTGATGACGATGTGCGGGCTGTTGATTCCGGCAGCCGACGGGTCGAGCATCTCGGTGTTTGACGACATCCTGGTGGATATCGGCGACGAACAGAGCATCGAACAGAGCCTGTCCACCTTCTCGGCCCATATGGTCAACCTTGTGAGCATCCTGAATGTCGCAACCTATACCTCGCTGGTCATCATCGACGAGCTGGGGTCGGGCACCGACCCGGTCGAGGGCGCCGCTCTCGCTGTCGCAATCCTCGAAAAGCTGCGGCTGAGAGGGGCAAAGGTGGCGGTCACCTCCCACTATGCCGAGCTGAAAATGTATGCGCTGCAAACCGATAAGGTTGAAAACGCCTGCTGTGAATTCAACGTCGAAAGCCTGATGCCCACCTACCGGCTGTTGACCGGTGTGCCCGGAAAATCCAACGCCTTCGCAATCTCCAGAAGGCTGGGACTGGATGAGGATATCATTGAAAATGCGTCCAGTTTAGTGGAAAGCGACAACAAACGGTTTGAAGAGATCGTCGACTCGCTGGAAGCCTCCCGGCAGCAGTATGAGGAAACCCTCAAGCAGGTCGAAGAAGAAAAACGGGAAATCGACCGGCAGAAGGCTGAAATTGACGCCCTCCGGGCTGAACTGGACCGGCAGCGGGAAAAAGAGGAAGAAAAGGCCAAAATCCAGGCACAGGCAATCGTCCGGGATGTCCAGGCACAGGCCGACGCGGTGCTTGAAGAACTGAACCAGATCAAAAAGCTCAAGGATTCGGAAGAATTCGGCAAGCTGCTGCTCAACGCCCGCTCTTCTGTCCGCGGCAAGATGGGACGAATGCACGATGCTGCCAACCCTATCCATGAACGGACCAACGAAGGGTATACCCTCCCCCGTGAGCTCAAACCCGGCGACGTTGTCCAGATCTACGACATCGACAAGGAAGGTACCGTCCTCAAACCGGTTGACAAAAACGGAATGGTGCTGGTGCAGACCGGCATCCTCAAATCCCGCGTCCCGATCGGCAACCTCCGGCTGCTGGACAAGGCGAAAATTTCGATCGACGGCAAACCTGCCCCCGGTAAACGTGCCGGCGGCGGCGTCAGAACTGCTGGCATCTCCCGTGGAAGCCGTTCGGTTAGCGGCCGCGGCGGCCTGGCTGAGGTCGACCTGCGCGGTATGAACATCGAGGAAGCGCTGATTGAAGTCGACCGCTTTATCGACTCCAGCGTCCTGTCGGGCGTTCACCAGATCACGATTATCCACGGCAAAGGAACCGGCGTACTGCGGGAAGCTATTCAAAACCATCTGAAAAAACATAAAAGCATCAAGAGTTTCCGACTGGGTGCCTATGGTGAAGGTGAAACCGGCGTCACCATTGCGGAACTGAAATGACGGGCAGTTTGATTTACAGAGGTTTACAGAAAATTTCCGTTGCAGGTTCTGCATAAATATGTTATAATAAGAAAAAATCGGCGGTTTTCCCCGATATTTGCATCCAATTGGTAGCCGATAACGATATTACTTCGGCCGGCCACAGACGTCGTGTGTACCGGTCAAAGGGAGGACATTTTATGACGCGTATACAGATTCGTCTTAAGGACATGAAACGGGTTCAGGCTCTGGCCAGTTTCCTGACACCGATTCATGGCGATTTTTTCCTTGTGTCCGGTTCGGCAGTCGCCAACGCTAAAAGTTTGATCGGTATTCTGTCCATGAAACTGGACGAGCCGGTGGAAATGCGGCTGATGGGCTGTTCCAAAGAGGACGAGGAAAAAATCCTCGCTAAACTGCGCGCTGAATACGACGCAGAATAATTCGGTTATCTTTATATCCGCTGACGGCAGCCGCCTGTATTTTTTACGGGCGGTTGTCTTTATCTGCGCGGACTTTGGGAGGAATGACAATTGGCTACCCTGCATCTGATGGTCGGGCTGCCGGGAAGCGGCAAAACAACCGAAGCCATCCGGC
>DVLN01000186.1 GCA_018715465.1 Candidatus Faecivivens stercorigallinarum
TTATTCGTCTGGCTGGATTTGATCTGATTGGCAGAATCACGCTGCTGGACAAACGAACCGGACGAAAATATTTTTGATAAAAAGCGGCTCCCTGTCTGCCGGATGGGGAGCCTGATGCCGTATTATAACAGAATCGGAGGATTAAAAAACGTGAATGCAGAAGAGTTTCTTTGTCAATACCAAGATTCCAAAGCCCGTCTGCGCCGTCTGGAGGAAGAACGTCAGGGCATCCGGGATCTTGTCACCCATATTACTCCCGGATACGGTTCTGTTTCGGTGCGGCATGATCCGAATATGCAGAAAATCCCGGATGCGATTATCCGTCTGGAAGAGCTGGACAAGAAATACAGCGAGGAAAGCCGTCGCGCAGTGGAACTGATGGGACAAATACATGATGTAATTTATAAGGTACCTGACAGTAAGCTGAGGGAAATTCTGGTCATGCGATATATACTGGGATATCAAATAAAAAGAATTGCAGTAGAAATGAAAATAACGGATAGAACAGTATGGAGATTGCAGAAGTACGCAATTAAACAAATAGAATTAATTATAAATACGTCAGGGAGTAATGTAATTTGTCTCTAAATGTCAGGGGGCTTCCGTTGATAGATCAAAAAAATAGTGGTAAGCTTATACTTGCAAAAAAGCGAAAAGCGACTGCATGAAAATGTGGTCGCTTTTATATTGTCCGGCAGCTTGAGGTCAGGCGGTCTGTAGCGCAAAACAGATGCAAGCGGGTTCGATTCCCGGCCGGATACCATTGGCGGCGCAGGTGCTCATAACCATGGAACTGGGGCAACCATGGGGACCTCCTTCCTGCGCCGTCATACCAATTTTTGAAAGGCGGTGGCGAAATGACCAGAAAGCAAAAGCTGTTTTGTGAAGAATACCAGATCGATCTGAACGCCACCCAGGCGGCAATTCGGGCAGGATATTCTCCTGAATCTGCTGGTTCAATTGGTTCCGAATTATTGAAAAAACCTGAAATCCGTGCGCGTATAGACAAAATGATGGCAGAGCGTTCAAAACGTGTCGGCATCAATGCAGATCGTGTATTGCGGGAGTTGGGGAAGATTGCCTTTGTGAATGCAGCGGATGTGATCGATATGAATAATGCGACAGTCAAAGACGGCGCTGATCGTGATGACACGGCAGCGATTGCTTCCGTGAAAGTAAAAGTCATTTCTGGTGCGAACGGTGAAGGAATAGAGCGGGAAATCCGTCTGGCAGACAAGCTGAAGGCACTGGAACTGTGCGGACGGCACCTGGGAATGTTTAACGACAAGCTGGATGTGACAGGAGCGGCAACGGTTCAGATCATCGACGACATCCCGGAAGGTGAGGAAGATGCCTAAACTGACCGATCTGATCGCGCCGGCGTTTTACCCGGTGCATCGGGATATCAAAGCAGGAAAACATACCCACTATTGGCTGCCCGGTGGACGCGGCAGCTGTAAATCATCGTTTGTCTCGGTGGAAATCCCGGAAGGGATGATGCGGGACGCGGCTGCCGGGAAAATGACAAATGCTCTTTGCCTGAGACGTTATGGAAACACGCTGCGGGATTCGGTGTATGAACAGATGCAGTGGGCAATCGACGCTCTGGGCGTTTCCCACCTCTGGAAAGGCAGCGTCAGCCCGATGCGGTTTACCTATCTTCCAACTGGTCAGATGATTTTGTTCCGCGGCGTAGACGATGCCACCAAGCTGAAATCAGTAAAGGTGGGAAAAGGGTACATCAAGTATACCTGGGTGGAAGAAGCCAATGAATTTGAAGGACCGGAAAAGCTACGCAGTGTCTTGCAGTCTATTATGCGTGGTGGTGAAAAGTTTGTCTGCTTCTATTCCTTCAACCCGCCGAAAGCTGCCCGAAACTGGGTCAATCAGTATGTGCAGATCGAAAGGCCGGATACGCTGGTGCATCGTTCAGATTACCGCACCGTTCCGCCACAGTGGCTGGGAGAGACGTTCCTGGCGGAAGCCGAACATCTGGCAAAGGTCAAGCCGGAAGCCTATCGTCATGAATATCTGGGCGAAGTCACCGGCACCGGCGGCGAGGTGTTTACAAATATCGTCCTGCGCAAGATCTCCGACAATGAGGTCAAGGTTTTTGATCGGCTGCGGAGAGGAATCGACTGGGGCTATGCAGCCGACCCGTTTGCTTACAACGCGCTCCATTATGACAAAACACGCAGACGGATATACATTTACTCCGAAATACACAAAGTCCGGCTTTCCAACCGTGCTGCCGCTGAGATGGTGAAGAAGGAAGCAGGGAACAGCTGGATCACTTGTGACAGCGCAGAACCGAAGTCGATTGCAGAGGTGTCCGGGTATGGGCTGCGGGTGAAAGGCGCCCGGAAAGGTCCTGATTCAGTCGAATATGGAATCAAATGGCTGCAAGATCTGGAAGCGATCATTATTGACCCCGACCGATGCCCGGAGACAGCGCGGGAGTTTGGCAGCTATGAACTGGATCGGGACAAAGATGGTAACTTCAAAGCAGGTTTTCCCGATCACGACAACCATCATATAGACGCGGTGCGCTACGCCTGCGAAGATGACATGAAGAAGGTGACAATCCGATAATGCTGACCCTGACAGATCTGATCAATGCCCGCATTTCTGCTGCGGGTGCACAGAATGAAAGCGACATCATCCGGTATATCCTGGAAGATGACCTGAACAGCCCGCAGAAAAAGAACATGGCGGATGGTGAGCGGTACTATGCCGCAGAGCAGGATGTTTTACAGAAGAATTTCAATCAGGGAATGGTCGAGGAAACGGCCGAAGAGGAAAGCGGGGAAGAATCTGTCCAGAAACCTTTCAGCAATCCCAACCGTTCCAATCATCACAATGTAAACCCGTTTCATCAGCTGCTTGTCGATCAGAAGGTTGCTTACATTGCCGGCCGGGAACCGACGATCAGCGTTGCCGGAGCAGAAGAGGATGCAGACTTAAAAGCGTATCAGGAACTTGTTTCCCAGGTCGCGGATGAGAACTTCAATGAGATGCTGCAAAACTGGATTCTCGGTGCCAGCAACAAGGGATTTGAAGCACTGCACTTTTACTATGACACCGACGGAAATCTGCAATACTGTATCATTCCGGCCGAGGAGATCATTCCGGTTTATGACAGCCAGTTTCAGCGGGAGCTGGTGGAAGTAATCCGCTATTATTCCATTACAGTTGTAAAAGGCGGTGTCCGGTATCAGCGGCGCAAGGTTGAATGGTGGACGGCAGAAAATGTCACCTACTACACCGAGCAGGACAAGAATCTGTATATCCGTGATCCGGCTTATCCGGTCAACCCGGCACCGCACTGGTGGGACGTTGATCTGGAAAACGGGATGGAAAAACAAAAGACTGCCCACAGCTGGGGACGGGTGCCGTTCGTGATTCTGGAAAACAACCGCAACCGGACGACTGATCTTCAGCCGATCAAAGGTCTGATCGATGGCTATGACCTGATTTCCAGTGAAGGAACCAATACCCTGCTGGATCTGGTTGAGCTTTACTGGGTGATTCAGGGGTATGGCGGCGATACGGCTGCTGCAATTGCAAGGCGGCTCCAGATCAACAAGGCGGTCAGTATCAGTGATTCTTCTGGAAAGGTGACCGCTGAACAGGTCGATCTGCCGCTGCAGGGGCGTATTGATTATCTGAAGATGCTGCGGCGGGATATCTACCATTTCGGGCAGGGAATTGATATTGACAACGATACCTTCGGGACAGCGCCCAGCGGTGTTAGTTTGCAGTTCCATTATGCCGGGCTGGACCACAAAGCCGGTCGGATGTCAGCAGCACTCAAAAAAGCAATCAAGCAGTTTTTCTGGTTCATTACCGAGGATTATAACCGCAGGAATGGGACGGATTATGACAGCTCTCTGATTCGCGTTACGCTCAACTATTCCCGTATTGCGAACGATGCCGAGACAGTCACGATCATCGCGCAGAGCAAAGGGATTGTATCTGATAAGACACTTTTGGAGCACCATCCCTTTGTATCTGATGTCAATGAGGAACTGGATCAGCTGGAAAGTGAACGGGAGAGTGAGCTTGACCGGTACGGATTCGGCAGCTTACCAGGTCAGCTGGTGAACAGTAATGAGCAGTCGTGATTACTGGGAAAAGCGTGCACTGGAAAGCCGTCTGAGAGCGGAGCAGCAGACACTGCGCAGTGTTCGGCAGATCCAGGAGGCTACCGACAGGGCAACGGCTGAGATTCAAAAGGATATTGCCTATTGGCTCTCAAAATTCGCTGATAATAACCAGATCAGTATGACCGAAGCGAAGAAGCTGCTGAAAGCGGATGAACTGGAGGAATTCCGCTGGACAGTGGAAGAGTATATCCGGCATGGTGAAAACAATCTGGACGGTCGCTGGGAGCGCCAGTTGGTCAATGCTTCATCCCGTGTCCATATCTCCCGGCTGGAATCGCTGCAGACCCAGCTTCGGCAGCATGTCGAAGCACTGTCCGGGACAAGCCAGGCAGAAATAGAAAGCCTGCTGGGGAAACTCTATCAGAACCAGTATTACCACACGGCTTTTGACATTCAAAAAGGGCTTGGAATCGGCTGGGATTTACAGAAGCTGGATGACCGGAAGGTTAAAGCGGTTCTGTCCCGTCCCTGGGCAGCAGACGGCAAGGTCTTTTCTGACCGTATATGGGAAAATAAAACCCGGTTTCTTTCCGAACTGGACACCGAGATCACCCGTACAATCCTGACCGGAAAGAAGTGGGATGATGCGATTCGGAATATAGCGCTCAGGTGCCAGGTGTCCAAAAATCAGGCAGCAAGGCTTGTGATGACCGAAGCGGCCGCCATTGACTCGGTGGCACAGGGACAGTGTTATCAAGATCTGGATGTCGAGGAATTTGAGAATGTTGCAACGCTGGATTTCAAGACCTCTGAAATCTGCCGGGAGATGGACGGAAAGCACTTTCCAATGTCGGAATATAAGATCGGCGTCACGGCACCGCCTTTTCATCCCTGGTGCCGTACCTGTACTGCGCCGTATTTTGACGATTGGGAAGAACTGGGCGGGACTCCGATGCGGGCCGCACGGGATGAAAACGGGCAGGGCTATGAACTGGTTTCGGCAGATCTGACCTATAAAGAATGGGAAAAACGGTTTGTTAAGGAAAAACCGGAACCTGCACCCTCTAGCGGTTTACAAACGCAGCAGGGCAGTGCTATAATAAATATAGCAGAACCCAGCAATCAACAGTATTTTTCTCAGATAGCGCAAGCATTACCTAACGCTCCAGATGAGTAC
>DVLN01000187.1 GCA_018715465.1 Candidatus Faecivivens stercorigallinarum
GAACTCGCGTTACAGCCGTGAAAGGGCCGTGTCTTAACCTCTTGACCAACGGGCCATATGGAGCGGTAACTAGATTCAAACCGGAGTCCCTTCGGATATAAACCGAACATTCCAGCCAACTGAACGATACCGCACAGCATGCAAAAAGCTCTGATACTTTTTACACAAAACAAAAAACCGGATGAATCACTTCATTCGGTTTTATTGGTGACCCGTGCGAGAATCGAACTCGCGTTACAGCCGTGAAAGGGCCGTGTCTTAACCTCTTGACCAACGGGCCATATGGTAGCGGTAACTGGATTCGAACCGGTGACACTTCGGGTATGAACCGAATGCTCTAGCCAACTGAGCTATACCGCCATTTTTGTTTCCGCCGACTCAGTGTTTCCTGAAGTCCCGCGGAACGGTTATTATAATACCACAGGAAAAAGGGTTTGTCAACACTTTTTTCAAAAAAAATTTGAGAAAATCTTTTTTCCTTTTTTCTGCCCAATTTTCCGGCAAAAATGGTGGCCGAAGAGCATCCTCCGACCACCTTATCATTGCCCGAAAATTCTCAATTATACATTATCCTGTTCCGAAAAACAAACTGGAATCGGGAACCAGTTTCTTTCCAGAGCCGGCTGCTGTCCGCAAAGACCTGCCTAGCCGGTCGGCGCAAACAAAAAGTTCATCATCTGTAAATGCGGCAATTCAATATCTGCCGGGACTTCTTCACCGACATTCTCCGCAGTCACCCTGCCGTCAGCAACACAAACCCGTACCTTTTCCCGTCCGGTAACAGAAAATACATAGGTTCCATCCATCAACGGCTGGCTGTCGGCCTTTACCTGCAAATAGGCCTGTACAACCGGGGCATACCGCAGCACGTTGATACCATATCCGCCGCATATTCTGCAATGCTCTGCAATCAGTGTCATACAGCGGATCAGTTTTGACTGGAACGGCATCAGCACGACCTGAACCGACTCTGCACCGTCCCTGACAGCTGCTCCCAGCAGAGCAACAACGCCTGGCAGATATCCCATTCCGTCTTCTCCGCCGTCCTCATCCCGCAAAACCAGTTCATTGACTGTATAGCTGCCATAGGCATGCCCGATGGTCATATAACCGGCAAACTGCCCGTCCTTTTCCAGAACCCGCAGTTCACTGCGCCAGCTTTCCGCCGTTTCAACAAAATCTTTGCGCACTGCAAATACCGGCTGACTTTCGTACAGTTTTCTGCAGACATCGGCATATTTCCGGCTGTCCGCCTCACTGAGGACCCGACAGCCTGTCTCGTCTACAGGCGGGCAGATTCCCTCTACTCCAAATCTGCGCAGCTGATCATATACCGAAGCAGACAGCTCAAATTCATACTGAGTCGCGCATTTATCAAAGCCATAATGCTGATACCGCTGCTTACGCCCGGAAAGGACCATATAATCTGCCCCTTCAGCCACTGCGTCATCAATTGCCTTGTGCATTGCCAGCTTCATATAGCCTTTACCGCGGTCATATGGATGAACCGAAACAGTCCCAATTCCCCGAACCAGCAGATGATCCCCGCCGACTCTCAGCGGAATTTTAAAGCAGCCCACCATTGCCCGGATGCGTTCTCCACATGAGCCAGGTTCTGTCACCAGTACATGATCTGCCGACAGTTCAGGGTGATTTCCATACAGTTTGGGAAGCAGCGAGCGAAAATCTATTTTAAACACATAGTTTCCAAAATCAAGCAGATCGGCGTAATCCGCTTCTTCTCCACGCCGAAGACAGTAGTTGATATCCATGTTGTAACGTCCTTTCTGTTTTATGCAATAATTTTTGCCAATTTGATAAATTCTTCCAGCGAAAGTTCTTCCGCACGAGCTGTCGGTTTCTGCCCGATCTGTTCAAGGGCTGCGGCGACCTGCGCTTTTCCAATCTTCAAAGAAGAGGACAGGGTGTTTTGAAGGGTTTTGCGGCGCTGAGAAAACGCGCCCTTCACCACCCGAAACAACTCCCGCTCTTCCTCCGGCGGAAGCAGAAGCTCCCGGCGAATATCCAGTCGGATCACACAGGAGTCCACATTCGGCGCCGGCATAAAACTGCCCCGGCTGACCTGGAACAGGACCTGCGGATCACTGTAATAGCGCACTGCCGCCGTTACCGCGCCGCAGTCGCGGGAAGGCATCGGCGCACACAGACGCGCCGCCGCCTCCTTTTGTACCATTACTGTGACCGACCGAATGGGTAGTCGCTGTTCCAGCAACGCCATAATGACCGGGGAGGTGATATAATAGGGCAGATTGGCACAGACGACCACATCCATCCCTGCAAACTCCTGTTCAATCAACCGGTTCATATCCACCTTGAGCACATCCTGATTGATTACTTTCACATTGTCATGCTCTTTCAGGGTATATTCCAGTACAGGCAGCAGCCGACTATCCAGCTCAATCGCGACCACCTTATCCGCCCGCAGCGCCAGCTCATGGGTCAGCACCCCAAAACCGGTCCCAATCTCAATTGCACCGACGCCCTTGCCCGCTCCGCCCATTTCGGCGATACGCGGGCAGACGGTCGGGTTGATCAGGAAATTCTGCCCAAGCGATTTGGAAAAAGAAAAACCAAACCGTTCGCACAGTTCCCGAATCACCGAAATATTGCTTAAATTTTCCACTTCCTGCTCCTTTTATCCGTCTTGGTTGTCATTTATCCCATTTGCGGCGGCACCTCAGGGCTCTTCAAAATACGCTGCCGCAATATCCGACAGACTGCCTTCATTGGGACGCAGTAACCGGGTTATACTCTTCAAACTGTCATGACCGGAAATCAGGTTCCATCCTTCATCCTCTTGATTTTCCAGCGCCCCGTCACAGCTTCCAGCCAGAAAAGTCATTGCAATCCCCGCCTGGGTGAGCGCCTCATCAGCCGCGTCACTGCCGCACCCTTCCGGTATAAAAAACGCGTCTGCCTCATGGTAGAGAATCTGGCGCATCTTTTCTCCCATCGTCAGCGCATCTTTCCCGACTGCACTATCATACAGCAAAAGATTCTCCTTTGCAATATCCCGCTTGCTTTCAGACGACAATCCCAGCAGCCGCATCAGAGAAGACAGTCTTCCCACCGGCTCCACCGGTTTCAGCCATTCCTGAGCATCCAGGCAGAGATCATACCCCTGACTTGCAATCTCAACGCAGTCTGACTGGTCCAGCTGCCGGATCTGGTTCCAGCTCAACCGGGAGGTCGCAATCTCCTTTTCCACACTGCCGGAATACAGCTCCGCTTCTGCACCAATAATTCCGACGCACCCTTTCGGCGAAGCCGCGCCGCTGGTGCCGCCATTGCGGGCAGCTTCCCGCAGTTGTGGCCATACAACAGTATAAAAACTCTCATACCCTCCCGTAAAGGTCAGCATCACAGCTTTGGACGGAAGAGTGGAAAGTCCCTGCACCGCACTTTTCAGCTCGCCGGGCAGTACAAATCCGGCTCCCTGTTCCATCAGCCATGCCAGATCTTCTTTAAAGGCAGCCAACGTAATCGCGCTGGTTTCTCCCGCAGCCTGTGCCGCCTCGACATCCTGCTCGGTCGGAAGCACCTGATGGTAGTCGATCACCAGCACACTGCCCGCTTCAGCCGCACCCAGCGTCTGAATAGCCTCCTCACGGCCACCTCTGGCATACCGTTCCGCCAGCAGACAGCAGATCAGCGTCAGCACCGTTCCGGTCAGTACCGTCAAAATCTTCTCTGCCCGCCGGTTCAAATGCGTGATCTGGAAGAGCCTTTTTCTGCCGTTGTCTGGCAAACTGCTGCCGGACAACAACCCCTTCTTTCTCTGGCGCCAGTCCTTCCATCCGTTCATCTGCCCGCCCCTTTCTTTCCCGGCAATTACCGGTCAAATCGAGACATCATATGCAGGGAAACGGAAAAATATTGCGGAGCAGACGCAGATCCCGCCGTATTTTTACAGAAAAACGGGCGAATTTCTCCGCCCGTTTGTTATTGCAGCTCAACAGCTGTTTATTCTTCGGATTCTTCCAGACCGTCACCGGCTGTTTCATCCTCCAGCAGATCATTTTCCTCGGTCTCAAAGGTCTGACCGTCCATCGAATCTGCCATCGTTTCATCATCCATCTCATCGTCCGTCTTTTCCGACTCGTCCAGATGCTCGACCGCCGCAAATGCAACCACACGGTCATTGTCTGCCAGACGCATGACCCGTACACCGGTCGCATACCGGCTCATGACATTGACATCCGACGCGGCAATACGGATAATAATTCCATCGTTCGAAATCAGAATCAGGTCTTCGTCGTCGCGTACAACTTTAATACCGCAGACATAACCCTTGGTATCGTTGACCTTGTAGTTAATCTTGCCCATGCCGTTGCGTCCCTGAACCGGGTAGTCGGAAACCGGAGTCCGTCTGCCCTGACCCTTATCGGTGACTGTCAGGATGCAGGCATCCTCACGCGCAGCAACCATCCCGACTACATTGTCGCCGGGTTTCAGGCTGATTGCCTTGACACCCATCGCGGTACGGGACATCGGGCGGACATCATTTTCCGAAAAGCGAATCGCCATACCATTGCGGGTTGCAATGACCAGCTCGTCTTTTCCGTCGGTCAGCCGCACCCATGCCAGCTCATCGCCTTCATTGAGTCCGAGTGCGATCAGACCGGATTTGCGGATATTTTTATAGGCATCCAGGCGGGTACGCTTGATCAGGCCGTTTTTGGTGACCATGACCAGGTAATGCTCTTCGTCAAAATCGCCGACCCGCATCATCGAGGTAACCTTCTCCTCAGGAGCAAGCGCCAGCAGATTAACCATATTGGTGCCGCGGGCGGTACGGTTGCCTTCGGGAATTTCATAACATTTGAGGCTGAACATCCGTCCCTGATTGGTAAAGAACAGCATCTGGTCATGGCTGGAGGTGACAAACATCTCTTCGACAAAGTCCTCGTCCCGCTGCTTCATGCCGGAAATACCTCTGCCGCCCCGTTTCTGGATCCGGTAAGCAGAACTTGCCTGACGTTTGACATAGCCAAAATGAGTCAGCGTAATGACGCAGTCTTCCTCGGGAATCAGGTCTTCAATGTCCACGTCCCCCTCAACCGCACGAATCTCGGTGCGGCGGTCATCGCGGAATTTATCCCGGATTTCGCCCAGTTCTTTTTTGAAAACCTCCATGATCTTGCTGTAATCGCTGAGCAGTTCTGTGTACTCCTCGATCTGTTTTTCCAGCTCGCCCAGTTCTTCCTCGATTTTGAGGATTTCCAGTCCGGCCAGCTGACCAATACGATAAGCTACGATTGCGCTTGCCTGCGGGTCATCAAACCCAAATTTTTCCATGATCGCAGCCTTGGCTTCCGGGATACCGCCCTTGCAGGCACGAATCGTCGCGATGATCTCGTCGACAATGTCAATTGCCCGTCTGAGGCCTTCCAGAATATGCGCCCTGTCGGCCGCTTTTTTCAGATCATACTGGGTGCGGCGGGTGATAACCTCGCCCTGAAAATCAATATACTTTTGCAGCATCTCTTTCAGGGTCAGTACTCTGGGCTGTCCGTCCACCAGCGCAATCATAATGACGCCGACCGTCTCCTGAAGCAGCGAATAATGATACAGCTGATTCAGCACCAGCTGCGGAGTCGCATCCCGTTTCAGTTCAAAGACAATCCGCATACCGTCCCGGTCGGATTCATCCCGGATATAGGAAATCCCGTCAATCCGTTTGTTTTTGACCAGGTCGGCAATTCCCTGAATAATACGGGATTTGTTGACCATGTAGGGAATTTCGGTGACGACAATCGACTGCCGTCCTTTTGCGTCTTCCTCAATATCCGCTTTTGCACGCAGGGTCAATTTGCCGCGGCCAGTCGCATATGCGCTGCGGATTCCGCTTCTGCCCATGATAATACCGCCGGTCGGGAAGTCCGGGCCTTTGATATAGTTCATCAGCTCGTCCAAACCGATGTCAGGGTTGTCGATAACCGCGTCAATTGCGTCACAAACCTCGCCCAGGTTATGGGGCGGAATATTGGTCGCCATACCAACTGCGATACCGGAAGAACCGTTGACCAGCAGGTTGGGATAGCGGGAAGGCAGGACCTTGGGTTCCTTGCGGGTATCGTCAAAGTTGGAATCAAAGTCGATGGTATCCTTGCCGATATCGGTGACCATATATTGCGCCATTTTGCTCATCCGCGCTTCGGTATAACGGTAAGCAGCAGGCGGGTCGCCGTCAATCGAACCAAAGTTTCCGTGGCCGTCTACCAGCTTATAGCGCATTGAAAAGTTCTGCGCCAGGCGGACAAGTGCATCGTAAACCGACGCGTCACCATGCGGATGATACCGGCCCAGTACACTACCAACCGTCGTCGCACACTTACGAAACGGCTTGTCGGCGGTCAGACCGTCTTCATGCATTGTATAGATAATCCGTCGGTGGACCGGTTTCAGGCCGTCCCGGACATCTGGAAGGGCGCGCGCCACGATAACCGACATCGAATAGTCGATAAACGACTTGCGCATTTCGCGGTTGATGTCGGCAACCTTAACGATGGTACCTTCCTGATTAAGAAAATCGTTCTCCATTTATTTTACCATTCCTTTCCGGTTTCCGCCCCGCGCAGGCGGCAAAACCAGTGGACACACTCAGGGTCCGAACCGGCTGAATAAGCCGGAAATGTAAAGCGCGGCAGCTTATTTCTCTTTCACGACATACCGGTCGCCCAGTCCCTGCTGCATCCGGCGGCGGATCTCATCCATATCTTCCGGTCGGATACAACGTTTGGGGATGATAAACACCTTTTCCCTGCTGACGCAGACGGTAAAACACAGCGGCAGTTCAATCACCGATACGCTCGGCGTCGAAAAACGGACCAGATATTTACCACTGTCCTCCAGAATCAGAAAACCAATCTCGGAAATCTCCAGCCGGTAAGTCATATGATCGCCCTCAACCGCTTTGACGGTATTTCTGATATGGCGTACCGGCAGGTACCAGATCATCAGAATGACAAACAGGCAGAGCGCGCCCAATACCTTGCCAATATCATAATCCGGGTTGCGAAAAACCGCCTGGTAATACAACACGGTCAGCACCGACAGTATCACGGTATAAATCAGATTCTTACGGAAAGAGACCTTGTGCTGAAAAGCCTTCATACCGGGGACGATCTCTTCTTTTCTCATATCATATTCGACCAGAATCCCCGACAGCTCCTCTTCTTCCTCTTCCGATAGACGGTTGGAATCAATCCAGGGGTCAGATACGCTGTACTGATCGGCAGTCAGCCCCTGATCGGTGACCAGTTTGGTCTGTCCTGAAAGCTCTTCATGGATTTCGTCCCGGTTTCTTGTTTCCTTGAGCTGCTCGTTTTGACTGTTGTTGTTCAAAAATACACTTCCTTTGCGATATTTGAACAGGACTCCGAGAAAATCGTCTTTCGTACAAAGACAATTTTCTATCAGACATCCAGATTGCGTACATTGCGGGCGTTGCGTTCGATAAATTCCCGGCGGGGTTCGACCTTATCCCCCATCAGCATGGTGATCGTCTCATCTGCCTGCGCGGCATCACTGAGTTCAACTTTGACAATTGTCCGGTTGTTCGGGTCCATCGTCGTTTCCCACAGCTGAATCGGGTCCATCTCGCCCAAACCTTTATACCGCTGGATGTCGACCTTATATTTGCCGTCTTCCGACATCTCTTTGAGTTCCTGGTCGCGCTCTTCATCCGAGAAAGCATAGCGGAGCTTTTTCCCGCGGGTCAGCCGGTAAAGCGGCGGCTGTGCAAAGTAAATATGTCCCTGTTCAATCAGCGGACGCATAAACCGGAAAAAGAAGGTTAAAAGAAGCATACGGATATGGGAACCATCGACGTCGGCATCGGCCATAATAATGACTTTCCCATAACGCAGTTTAGAGATATCCAAATCGTCGCCCAGACCGCATCCAAGCGCGGTAACAACCGGCATCAGCTTTTCATTGCCGTATACCCGCTCGAGTCTTGCCTTTTCAACGTTGAGCATCTTGCCCCAAAGCGGCAGAATCGCCTGGAAACGGCGGTCTCTTCCCTCTTTTGCCGAGCCGCCTGCCGAGTCACCCTCGACGATATAAATTTCGGTGACGGTATTATCCTTGGAGGTACAGTCAGCCAGCTTACCGGGCAGTCCGCCTGATTCCAGAACCGATTTGCGGCGGGTCAGCTCACGGGCACGCTTTGCCGCCTCTCTCGCCCGCTGAGCGGAGAGTGCCTTGTCAAAAATCGCCTTGGCAGTCGCCGGGTTTTCCTCAAAATAGGTGGACAGTCCTTCATAAACCAGTTTGGTCACCAGCGGACGCACCTCGGTATTGCCGAGCTTGGTCTTGGTCTGGCCTTCAAACTCACACTCCGGCAGCTTAACGCTGACGATTGCGGTCAGCCCCTCCCGGACATCATCGCCGGTCAGGTTCTGGTCGCCGTCCTTGATCAGCTTTTTGGCCTTGCCGTAATCATTGAAGACACGGGTCAGCGCCGCCTTGAAGCCTTCTTCATGGGTGCCGCCGTCCATCGTATGCACGTTGTTGGCAAAGGACTTGATCACTTCATAGTAGGAATCATTGTACTGCATCGCTACCTCGGCAATCATATCATCCTCCTTACGGGTCAGATGAATCGGCGGTTCATGCAGCGCCGTTTTGGATTTGTTTAAGTGGGTGACAAAGGAGGAGATACCGCCTTCATACTTCATATCATCCCGACGGATATGCTCCAGGTCATCCGGCCCGGACGCTTCCCGGAGATCGGTCAGAATGATCCGTACGCCCGCGTTGAGAAATGCCTGTTCCCGGAGGTCGGTCAGCAGTGTTTCGTAATCATAGGTGGTATCCGGGAAGATCGCAGGATCCGGCTGAAACACAACGCAAGTTCCGGTCGGTTCGCCTTCTGCAAGGTCCCCGATAATTTTGAGGGGTTCATCATATTTGCCGCCATCGTGGAAATGCTGGTAATAGATGTGGCCATTGTTGCGAATGGTCAGGTCCAGCGAACTGGACAGCGCGTTGACAACCGAAGCACCGACGCCATGCAGGCCGCCCGACACTTTATATCCGCCGCCGCCGAACTTGCCGCCCGCGTGCAGAATTGTATAGACAACCGTCGCCGCCGAGATGCCTTCTTTTGGGTGCATACCGGTCGGGATGCCGCGGCCGTCGTCGGTTACCCGGATTGCGTTGCCCGGCAGAATCTCCACTGTGATTTTGTCGCAGAATCCCGCCAGCGCTTCATCAATCGCATTGTCGACAATTTCCTTGACCAGATGATGCAGACCTGCCAGGCTGGTCGAGCCAATATACATGCCCGGACGTTTGCGGACCGCTTCCAGTCCTTCCAAAACCTGTATCTGCGTTTCATCATAATGATTTTCCAATTTGATCTGTTCTTCTGACATAGTTCCTCCATACCGGTCCGTACCAGCCGGGGCAGACCGTCTGTAATTCCCGCCCATCTTGGGCTATACCATGTTGATTATCCGACACACTTACCTCCCGGCCGGAACTAAGTGTATGGGATAACAAACGGGGTTATCCCCCTTCCAGCAGGCTTCCGTTTTCCGAACGCCGGCGCAGGGTCGAAGCCGCAAGCTGGGAAAGATACACCATTTCTCTGCCTGCCGGCTGATTTCTTGCCCGCAAACCCTTTCTGACGGGCGGCGCCGAAACAACAAAAGATTTTGGAATATCATCCGCAACCGTGACGACCGCGCCGTTTTGCTGACGGATCCGTAAAAATTCACGGGTAGATCTGGAAATCGACGTGTTTTCCAGATCAAATATCCCAATCAGATTCTGTTCGGAGACGATCGTTTCACTTCCAATATGCAGATACATTCCAAAACCTCCTGATGTTTTGATTTAATGGCACCCGCCGCCGGAAGATGCCATCTCCCGCAGCTGTACCATATCCCGGGGCGTAAACACCCCGTTCGATACTTCAAAAATATTGCCATCTGCCAGCTGCCCGGCCCAGGTGGTGTCACAACAGGTGATAAACACCTGAAATCCCCCAATCCGGTTGAGCAGATAGTCCTGCCGTCCGGGGTCCAGCTCGCTCATCACATCATCCAGCAGAATGACCGGGTTTTCGCCGGTCACCCCCTTGAGCAGCATCGCCTCGCCGATCTTGAGCGCAATTGCGCAGCTGCGCTGCTGTCCCTGGGAACCATACGAACGGGCGGAGATCCCGTTGACCAGAATCTCGATATCATCCCGGTGGGCACCGACGCCGGTAAAATGCAGCCGGATATCCTCTTCCAGATGTTCCGAGAGTGCCTTGCGGTACTGGTCAATCAGTTCTTCTGAATAGATCTGCCCCGGCAGTCCCTGCCGAAAGACAGACGATTCATACTCCAGCGAAAAGGTTTCCCGGTTGCCGGTAAATCCTCCGTATACGCCCGCCGCCAGCGGGGAAAGCTTTTGCAGATAGTCCTGCCGCAGTATCGAAATAGCCGTCCCGATCCGGGAGAGCTGTTCATCCCAGACCGAAAGCATCTCTCTGCCGGTGCCTGAGCGGTGAATCTGTTTGAGCAGTGCATTGCGCTGTTCCATCAGCCCGCTGTACTGGGCAATATACTTTCCATAAATTGGTTTAATCTGGCTGATTGCAATATCCAAAAAATTTCGCCGGTCGGCAGGCCCATCTTTTACCAATGACAGATCTTCTGGATGAAAGACCACGCAGGTAAACTCCCCGGTCAGCTCAGATGCGCTGCGCAGCGGCATCCGATTGAGCTGCAGCTTGCGCTTGTCCCCGCCGGAATCATAAGAAATCAGCTGGGTCCGTTCCCGATCGGCAAAATGCAGCCGGATATGGAACACCTTTTCTCCGAAACGGGTCATCTCCCGCTCCCGTGCACCGCGAAAACTTTTATTCCCGCTGCACAGCCAGATGGCTTCCAGCAGATTGGTTTTTCCCTGTGCATTGGCACCATAAATAATATTGACACCTTCGCCGGGGTCAATCGACAGCTGTGCAATATTCCGAAAATCATTCAGCTCCAGATGGGTTATCCGCATAAACGCGCTCCTCAGCCCTTGACGATAATTTCCACACCGGAAAGGGTAATGATATCACCCGGAAAGATCTTTTTGCCGCGGCTCAGACAGAGTTCCCCATTGAGCCGGACTTCTTCCCCCAGGATCATCTCCTTTGCCTGACCGCCGCTTTCGGCGACTCCGGCAAATTTGAGCAGCTGATCCAGACGGATCCAGAGGGTTTTCAGTTTTACATACTTAACGGTCATCTTTCAGCCTCATTGGCATGACGAGGAAGGTAAACGAGTCGCCTTCCAGCGGCATGATCTTAATTGGAGAGAGTGTAGACCCCAGTTCCAGCCGTACTTCATCTTCACCGCTGGCCTTGAGGGCATCCATCATATAGCGGTCATTAAACCCAATCCGCACCGGTTCACCGGTAATCTTAGCCGTAATCCGGTCGTCGATCTTTCCCAGACCGGTTTCACAGGAAACCTCAATGCCGCTGCTGTCAAACATCGCCCGTATCGGATTTTTGACCTTTTCGCTAATAATAATCGACGCGCGGGAGATACTTTCCATAAACGCGCGGGTAGAAACAATCGCTTCGGTCGTTCCTTCTCCCGGAATCGCGACGGTATAGTCGATAAAGTCTCCTTCCAGCAGTCGGGAAACCATCGTAAACCCACAGCAGGAGAAAAGAATGTGGCGGCTGCCGACGCCAATCGAAACCGGCAGCGAGCCGTCCTCCCGTTCGGATACAAAACGAGAAGAAAGTTTCAGAAACTCTGAGAGGGTCTTGCCGGGTACAATAAAACGAAAATCTTCGGTACAGCCAACCTGTTCCTTGCGCAGCGCGAGACGTTTTCCGTCGACCGATACCAGATACAGCACCCCATTTTTCCCTTCAAACAGGGTGCCGGTCAGCGCCGGAAAAGCGGTGTCCTGAGAAACGGCAAACAGTGTTTCGGAAATCATGTTGCGCAGCATCGCATTTTCAATCGCGAAACTGTGTTCCGGGTCAATTTTGGGAATTTCAGGATATTCTTCGGCGCTCATACCAATGATGGTAAATTGTGCGCTGCCGCCGGTGATCAGGGTCAGCAGTTTTTCGTCAACTGAAATCTGTACCATACCGGATGGCATTTTATTGATAATCTCGCTGAACAGCCGGGCATTTAAAATAACATCTCCGCTTTCAGATGATGAGACTTCCAGTGTTTTGGTAATTCCCAGTTCTGTATTGTAGCCGATCACCGACAGGGTGTTTCCGCTGATGCTCAGCAAAATACATTCGAGGGCTACCAGTGTGGACTTGGCTGAAACTGCGGGAGATACGCTGTTGACAGCCTCACACAGTGCAGCTTTATCGCAGGCAAATTTCATGGCAATTCCTTTCGCGTAACAAATCGTTTCTTCCGTGCAAGTTGCAATTCAATTCTATCATTTCTGTTCGATAAACCCGTTGGGCTGTAATTCGGCAGGCCAGTACAAGTCAATCTGTGTTTGTATTTTTATATAAAGAGAAATACAAATAGAAATAATAGTAATAAATGGTAGTCGTAGTAGGACCGGTGAATTTGTGGGCAGAGCCGTATTTCACCGTCCTTCACCAACCAGCGCCGTTTTTTTCACCTGGCTTTTCCTTCTATTATATATGGGAAATTCTG
>DVLN01000188.1 GCA_018715465.1 Candidatus Faecivivens stercorigallinarum
AGCATATTGGACCTCCGTTCGTGGTTTCTGGACAATTCCATTTTAACGGATTTGCGTCAAATATGCTCTACTTTTTTCGATTTTTTTTCGTAGGCTCTATTTGCTCACCCCAACTTTTATTATAGAGCCAATAAAACAAAAGCCCTCACAGTATTGGCCGACACCAATACCCGTGAGAGCTTAACCCTGGTCGGAGTGACGAGACTCGAACTCGTGGCCTCATGGACCCGAACCATGCACGCTACCAAACTGCGCTACACCCCGACGTCTCCGCTTGCCACTCAGGTGGCTTTCGCGTCAACGTTTGTTATTATAGCGCAGATGGTGGATTTTGTCAACCCTTTTCTGAAATTTTTTTTGAAAAGATTATTCGACTGTGTAATAGCCAAGAATAACAGCATCGGGAAGCCGTGTCGCCGAGCAGATAAACAGCCGCTGTTTGAGCCATCCAAGCCGGCTGTCGTAGATCTCAAACTGCGGGACGGTGCAGAAATAGTAGAGCGACGGGTCGACAAAGCCGCCTGAGAGAACCGTCTGGACATGCTCTGCCGGGACAGTACGGAAGCCGTTGTTCTCGATGTAGAAGCCCGCACCGTCCCATTCTCCGCCTTCCAGCCGGACGCCATAACGGGCCGACAGTTCGCATCTGCCGTCGGGACGGATGACCTGGCTGTCGACACCGCCGGACAGCACGGTACCGCGCAGCTCCGGGAAGCAGCCGCCCGGTGCGCCGGTGAGGGTGCCGGACAGAATCGGGATCAGCTGACGGCGGCCGGATATATTGTCCTGGCCGACCAGCACGGGAGGGGCGACCTCGACACGGATTTCAAACTGTTTTTGCAGATGGGGTTCAGACATCACGATCATCCTTTCCAGAAAAATCCACAAAATGTTGCTGGTTTTTGGTTTTATTATACATCTTTGCGAAAAAAAGTGCAATTCCCGGTCGGGGTTTACATCCAGTTCATTGCATTTTTCAGAAGCGCGTTGTAAAATAATCTGGTATTCTAAGTGGAAGGGATGGAAAGGATGCTCCAACTCAATCAAATTCGTAAAAACTATGTTACGGGGGATTTGCAGGTCAGGGCGCTGGATGGCGTCAGCCTTGCCTTCCGGGAAACAGAGTTTGTTTCAATCCTCGGCCCATCCGGTTCGGGAAAGACGACGCTGCTCAATATCATCGGCGGCCTGGACCAGTATACCAGCGGCGACCTGATCATCAACGGACGGTCGACTAAGGAATTCCGTGATCGTGACTGGGACAGCTACCGCAACCACCGCATCGGCTTTGTGTTCCAGAGCTATAACCTGATTCCGCACCAGTCGGTCCTCGCAAACGTCGAGCTGGCACTGACCCTGTCGGGGGTCGGCAAGTCCGAACGCCGCCGCCGTGCCATCGAAGCGCTGGAAAAGGTCGGGCTTGGCGACCAGATCCGCAAACGGCCTTCCCAGATGTCGGGGGGCCAGATGCAGCGTGTTGCGATTGCCCGTGCGCTGGTCAACAACCCTGATATCCTGCTGGCGGATGAGCCGACCGGCGCGCTGGATACCCAGACCAGCGTTCAGATCATGGAGATCCTGCGGGAGATCTCGCGGGAAAAGCTGGTCATCATGGTTACCCATAACCCCGACCTTGCCGAGCGGTACTCCACCCGTATCGTGCGGATGCAGGACGGGCAGATTCTCAGCGATACCGACCCGTTTGAGCCGGGTGAGGAGATCGCCCCGGCGGCTGTCTCCAATGAAAAGACCTCGATGTCGTTTGGGACCGCGCTGTCGCTGTCGCTCAACAACCTGATGACCAAAAAAGGACGGACAATCCTGACGTCGTTTGCCGGTTCGATCGGCATCATCGGCATCGCGCTGATCCTGTCGCTGTCCAGCGGCGTGCAGGAGTATATCAACGGGGTGCAGGAAGATACCCTCGCGTCCTATCCGATTCAGCTGGAGGCCCGTACCGTCGACCTGACGTCGATGTTTGCGTCGGCAGCCCAGATGCAGCAGTCAAAGGAACATGATCTTGACAAGATCTACTCCAGCAATATGATGGGGAATATGACCGAGCTGCTGCAGGCGGAGGTACAGACCAACAACCTGGCAGCTTTCAAAGAGTACCTGACCGAAAATGAAGAGACCATTCTGGAGTATGCCAACGAGATCTCCTATTCCTACGGCGTCACCCCGATGGTGTATACTACGCTGGAGGACGGCAGCGTCCAGCAGGTCAACCCCAGCCTGGTGGTCGGGGAGATGGGCATGTCCGAGCTGCTCAGCGTCAACCCGCTGATGTCGGCCTATTCCGACAGCTATAACGTCTTTTCCGAACTGCGGGAGGATGAGGGACTGCGGGACGCCTCTTATGAGCTGCTGTCCGGTGCATGGCCGGAGAGCTATGACGATGCGGTGCTGATCATCAGCTCCAACAACGAGATCAGCGACTATACCCTGTATACGCTGGGCATCAAGCCGCTGGATGAGGTCGCGCAGATGATGGACCCTGAAAAGGCGGAGGATTTCCATACCGAGGATCTGACCTTCTCGTATGATGAATGGATTGGCAAGACCTTTACAGTCGTTCCGTCCTGCGAGCTGTATGAGGACGAGGACGGGGACGGCGTCTGGACCGACCGGAGCGATGATGACGAATTTTTGCAGCAGGCGGTCGCGGATGGTGTGCAGCTCAAGATCACCGGTGTTGTCCGGCAGACCGAAGATTCCGGCAGCATCTCGGGTGGGGTCGGTTACACCCACGCGCTGACCGAATACCTGATCAATACCGCGAATGATTCGGCTGTTGTCGCCGCTCAGAAGGAAAACCCGGATACCGATATCCTGACCGGCAAACCGTTTGAGACGGCAGACCCGGAAGAGGATGCGGAGGAGTCCACTGAGGGGGCTGAGACCGCTCAGCCGGAAGAAGATTCCGCTGAATCTTCCGAAACCGTGAGCAGCGAACCGGCATCTGAACCGGCTGAAAGCCAGCCGCAGGCACCCACCTACCAGCTGCCGCTGACCGATGAACAGAAGATCGCCCTTTCTCCGACGGCCGAGTCGATGGGAATGGACCCCGCGACGATGACCGACAGCGAATGGCAGCGGGTCATTGATGTGGTACAGCCGTCCCAGCCGTCGGCAGAGTCTGAGCCCGCCGCTTCGAGTGTGTTGACCGATGAGCAGAAGGTTGCACTCTCGCCGCTGGCTGAGTCGATGGGGATGGACCCCGCGACGATGACGGAAAGCGAATGGATGCAGGTCGCCGAGGCTGCACAGTCTCAGCAGCCGGAGGAAAACGAAACTCCCGAAGGGCTTATGGTGCTGGAAGAGATGGGTATTGACCCGTCGACCCTGTCGGAAGAGCAGCTGGCCTACCTGTCGTCGATGTCTGCCGATGAGGTCCGGGCGATGATGGAGAGCTACGCGTCTCCGACCACCAACACCTACGACGGCAACCTGACGGCGTTTGGCGCGGCTGATTTCGATTCGCCGACCGCGATTGAGCTGATTCCCAAGTCGTTCGCCGACAAGGAAGAGCTGACCGCACTGATTGACGCCTATAACGACAGCTGCCGTGCGGACGGCAGGGAAGAGGATATGATTGAGTATACCGATATGGTGGGCCTGCTGATGAGCAGCGTCACCACCATTATCAATGCGATTTCGTACATCCTGATTGCCTTTGTCGGTATCTCGCTGGTCGTTTCGTCGATTATGATTGGCATTATCACCTATATCTCGGTTCTTGAACGGACTAAAGAGATCGGCGTGTTGCGTGCGATCGGTGCTTCCAAGCATGACATCTCCAGCGTCTTCAATGCTGAAACACTGATCATCGGATTCACTTCCGGCGCACTGGGCATTATTGTGACGCTGCTGCTGCTGATTCCGATTAATATGGTGATTGATGCGCTGACCGGCATTTCGGGGCTTGCAATGCTGCCGCCGGTGGGTGCCGGGGTACTGGTCGCGATCAGTATGCTGCTGACCTTCATTTCCGGCCTGATCCCGTCGCGGATGGCGGCACGGAAGGACCCGGTCGAGGCGCTGAGAAGCGAATAATCACTGCGATAAACCTATAAAAAGACTGCCTGGCTGGTTTCCGGCCGGGCAGTTTTTAAACGAAACCAGCATGTAAAAAGCCGCCCTTTCCGATACCCGGAAGGAGCGGCTGCTTTACATATATGGGGATTACATCGTCTGCTTGGAGCAGAGGAAGTCGACAAACTGTTTGGCGGCGCGGGGGCTTCTGCCGCCCCGGCCGATGGCGAAGGCTTCCGCCTGTTTGTCCAGTTCTTCGACCGGCAGGGTGACGCCGTTTTGCAGCGCCAGATCGTGAACGATCTCCAGATAGACCTGCTTGCCCGGTTTCTGGAAGGTGATGGTCAGCCCGAACCGGTCGGACAGCGAGGTCAGCTCCTGGATGGTATCCGAGACATGCAGGTCGGTGCCCTGACGGTCGGAAAAGTCCTCCTTGACCAGATGGCGGCGGTTGCTGGTCGCGTAGACCGCGAGGTTGGCGGCACGCGCTGAAACACTGCCTTCCAGAATCGCTTTGAGGGCGGCAAAGTTGTCGTCGTCCCGGCTGAAGGAGAGGTCGTCGATGAAGAGGATGAACTTGAGCGGGTTTTTGCTCAGCTGGTCGACCAGGTGGGGGATTTCATGCAGCTGGTTTTTCTTGATCTCGATCAGCCGCAGTCCGCGGGAAGCGTAGGCGTTGGCGACCGCCTTGACAGTCGAGGATTTGCCGGTACCCGCGTCGCCGTACAGGAGGGTATTCGCGGCAGGACGCCCTTCGATCAGCGCGAGGGTGTTGTCAATAACCATCTGCCGTTCCCGCTGGTAGCCGCCCAGCTCTTCAAGGGTGATCGCGTCGGGATGGCGGACCGGGACGAGGGCGCCCGACTGGATCATAAAGGTGGTGTATTTCGCAAAAACGCCGTAGCCGTAGGCATGAATCTGCTCCAACCGGGCAAAATAAATCTCTGTGAAGTCGCGGGTCTCGCTCTTCCAGCGGGGGAGTTCCAGTCCGGGCACCGCCGCAAGCTGCCGGCATTCGAGTGCCGCCAGCTGCTGCAAGGTTTGCAGGTCGGAGCGGACAGCCGCTTCCAGCAGCGGGTCGACCGGCAGGTCCTGTGCGCGTTTGAGCATATAGACATTTTCGTCTTCCAGTACCAGCGTCAGCAGGTAGTCGGTCAGCGAGACGCTGTGCGGGTAAAGGGCGGCGGCAAAGTCTCCCCAGGCGTCGACAGTCTCGCTTTCGGTGGACGCACCGAGCAGCGCGTCCAGCTTCTGAACGACCGGGTCGGCAAGCAGCTGGCGGAAGACCGACAGGCTGTGCAGCCGCAGACGGATTGCATTGTTGTTCATATTCAGTTCCATCCTTTCCTGATGAAAGCGTTTGATAAAGCAAAAAAAGAACTAAGGTAAGCATACCACATATAAAGTTGTCGGTCAAGTGCAGGATTCCATTTTTGTCAAAAGAGGCGGAATTTTATTTTCAGATCATTGAAAATCCGGCAGAATTTGAACAGAATTAAAAATTTTTACGGGAAGGATTTCGCTACTTGTTTTTTTCTTCCGGTACAGATATAATAGAATATAGAACCTGTCTGTGGGAAATAGGATGGGTTTGGAATAAGAGGGAAACCCGTGCAGAAAGGTGGGCTTTATGGGGAAAAAGAAAGGATTTTCCAGGTTGTTTTTGCTTTTCGCTGTGGTTGTCATGATGGGCGGCTGTGCAGGGAAATCAAGTACTGCTCATACTCCGCAGGATGAGTCGGGTGTCAGCAGTACGCTGGCGCAGGAAGTCCTGTCTGACCCGGTGGAAAGCACACAGGATGTGCGTGAACAAGACGCACCGTCGTCTGATTCGGAGCCGGAAACTGTTTCAGAATCAGAGTCGGTATCGAATCTGGTATCGGAGCCAGAAGTTGAATCTAAGTCGGAAATCGAGTCAAAACCGGCAGCAGAATCCAAGCCGGGAACCGAGTCAAAACCGGCAGCAGAATCCAAGCCGGAAACCGAGTCGGAACCGGCAGAAGAATCCAATCCGGGAGCCGAGTCAAAACCGGTAGAAGAATCCAAGCCGGAAACTGAATCGAAACCGGCTGAGGTTTCAGAACCGGCAAAAAGCGGTTTTGTCCTCTGGTCGCCCGACAGCGGGTTTGTACCGGAAAATGGTCGGGTTGACGACAGTTATTTTTCCGATGCGCTGTTTGTCGGGGATTCGCGGATGCAGGGTTTTGTCCTGTACAGCGGGCTGAGCAATGTAAAGTCGTATACCAACGTCGGACTGGCGGTGGATACGGCTTATTCTAAGAAGTTTGTTCAGCTGGACGGCAAAGAGCTGACTCTGGCGGAGGCGCTGCAACAGACTGCTCCGAATTTTGGAAAGATCTATCTGCTGTTTGGGATGAATGAACTGGGATGGGGGACCTGGTCGGTCTTTGTCTCCAAATACGGTGGGCTGATCGACCTGATCCAGCAGGCCAATCCCAATGCGGTGATCTATCTAGAATCGCTGATCCCGCTGACGGCGGAAAAATCCGCGAAGTCGGACTGGCTCAACAATGATCATGTCAATTCCTTTAATAAGATGATCTGGCAGCTTGCGGCAGATAAGGGGGTCTATTACCTGAATACTGCTGCCGGTCTGGCGGGTGAGGACGGCACATTGCCAAGTGACGCGTCGACCGATGGTGTCCATCTGAACAAGGAAGCCTGTGGAAAATGGCTGGAATATCTGAAAACCCATACTGCGGGGGCTGGTTCCTGACAGGAAATGAGGGGATTCCATGAAAAAAGTGATGCTGACCGTGTTGGCGGCAGCGGTGCTGCTCTGCTCATGCGGGGAGCAGCCAAAAGATGTGGATATCGACGCTTTGGCGCAGCAGATCGTCGAGGGGGTATCGTTTGACGACGCCCTTGCTGAGATTGACGACAGCATGATCTCGATGCTGTACAATATTGAAGGATATACCGATGCTGTGCTGTATAAAGGCAGCGGTGCGACGGCGGAAGAGGTTGCAATCTTCCAGATGGGCAGCAGCGACGACGCGAAAACCGCGCTTGAACAGGCGCAGGCACATATCCAGTCGCAGATTGATTCCTACGAGAGTTACATCCCGGAAGAGGTGAGCAGGCTGGAAGACGCGGTCGTCCGGCAGGATGGCAGCTATGTCAGCGTGGTCGTCTCGGCGGATGCGGCGGCAGCCGAAAAGATGTTGGATGAAGCGTTTTAACAGCTGAAAGACAAAAAGGCGGATGCAATGGTTACCGGTTGGTTCAAAACCCAACCGGGTGCCTGCATTCGCTTTTTCTTTTAGGACTTTTCAGGGCGGGGGAAAAATGCTATAATATAGCCAAAACAAGACTTTCAATACTGACGATTCAGGTGATCAAATTTTATGAAACCGATTTCCGAAATGACAGCCGCCTCGCTGTCCTCTGTTCGCTATATCCTCCACGATATCGACGATACCATTACCAACGACGGGAAACTCCTCCCGGAAAGCTATGCGGCCCTCTGGAAACTCTCCCGCGCCGGATTCAAGGTCATTCCGGTGACCGGACGCCCGGCTGGATGGTGCGACATGATCCTGCGTCAGTGGCCGGTGGATGCGGTGGTCGGAGAGAACGGAGCGTTTGTCGATTACTTTGAGGGGAGTACCAAAAAGCGGTTTTTCCATCCGGCCGTCCCGAAAGAGCGGCTGAGCGAAAAACTGAACGAAATTAAAGAGACCTGCCTGAAAGAGGTGCCCGGGTGCAGGGTGTCGAAGGACCAGTCCTACCGGGTATGCGACCTTGCGATCGACTTTAACGAGGATGTACACCTAGGGCTGGCTGCAGCTGAAAAAATCCGTGCGATTGCCGGGCGGTTCGGTGCGGTCGCAAAGGTTAGCTCGATTCATGTCAACATCTGGTTCGGGGACTATACCAAGGTCGGGATGGCGGAATTATTCCTGCGCCAGCAGCTGGGGGAAGACCGGCTGGAAGATAAGGTGATCTTTTTCGGGGATTCCCCCAACGATGAGCCAATGTTTGAACGGTTCCCGCTGTCGGTCGGGGTGGCAAATATCCGGCCGTTTGCCGGGAGTCTTGAACATCTGCCTGCCTTTGTGACCGAAGGGGAAGGCGGGCTCGGGTTTGCTGAGGCTGTTGAGCTGCTGGTTCGGATGAAAGGTAATGACTGAAAGGGACGTTTGCTGTGAAACGGTATATTACTTATTGGATTTTGTCGGGTATCTGGGTGGTAGAAGCAATGTCAATCTGTTTGACCACCGGCCGGCGGCAGTTGTCGGATGGGGGTTCTTTGCGGCGGTGCTTTTCGCCGCACTGGCCATCGGAGAGACGATCGCATACAGAAAATACGGTGAGCCAAACCGCTGGACCCGGCGGCTCGGACTGGCAGCGTTTGTGCTGCTGGTGCTGGGGTTTATCGTGGTTTTGCTGGTCAGCAGATGATGAAAAAATAAGCGGCCGGAAGGCGGGAGCTATACCCACTTTCCGGCCGTTTTTGCCGTTTATTCCAATTATTCAGCGGATGCGTTTTCTTCACTGCGTTCCATTTCACCGAGGTGGTAACAGAGAATCGACAGCGAGTCCCCGAGGTGGACATTTTCGACGACAATCCCTTTATAGTCCAGCGCGAGGTCATAATGAGAGAAGTTCCAGAACCCCTTGATTCCCAGTCCGACCAGTTCCCTTGACAGCTTCATCGCCGCTTCTTTCGGGATGCAGAGGATCGCGACGGTTGGGGCTTTGCGGGAGCAGAAGTCATAAAGCGCCTGGATATTCTGTACCGGGACGCCTGCGATCTGCCGCCCGATCAGCTCGGGGCTGGCGTCGAAGATTCCGACCAGCTCAAACCCGCGGGAGGTGAAGTCCATGTGCTGGGCGATTGCCCGTCCGAGGTTGCCCGCCCCGATCAGGATGGCTTTCCGATGCTTGCCAAGTCCGAGAATCCGCCCGACCTCTTCATGCAGCGAGCGGACGTTGTATCCATACCCTTGCTGACCGAAACCGCCGAAACAGTTGAGATCCTGCCGGATCTGGGAGGCGGTCAGCCCCATCCTTCTGGCGAGATCGCCCGAGGAGATTCTCTCCACGCCCGCGTCGGCCAGTTCCCGCAGAAAACGATAGTATCGCGGCAGTCTTCGGATGACAGATGCGGAAACGTTGCTTTTGGCCATGAAAAAAACCTCCTGAAAATAAAATATTAAGCAGAGAAACCGTACAGTCTCAGCAGTACAAACATATTTACGTTATGATTTTATCATATTCTATCCAGTTTGTCAATTTAGCATGCTGAAAGATCGTAGATTTCTCTGTAAAATATCAAAAGCCGCGGCGAAAAGAGATTCGCCGCGGCAGCAGGGAAGATACATAAATATTTACAGCAGGACCGCCAGTTTGTTTGCGACAACCGTCAAAAATTCGCTGGTGCCGACCTTGACCTTGTTCTCCAGCTGAGAGGAGACATACAGATCGCCGGTCATGACGCCGTCTTCGATGGTGTCGATGGTGGCCTTTTCCAGCAGTTTTGCAAACCGGACCAGTTCGGGCAGTTTGTCCAGCTCACCGCGTTTGCGCAGTGCGCCCGACCATGCAAAGATAGTCGCGACCGAGTTGGTAGAGGTGGGTTCGCCTTTGAGGTACTTGTAGTAATGGCGCTGGACGGTGCCGTGGGCGGCCTCGTACTCATAAACGCCGTCGGGGGAGACCAGTACCGAAGTCATCATTGCAAGCGAACCGTAAGCCGTCGCGACCATGTCGGACATGACGTCGCCGTCGTAGTTCTTGCAGGCCCAGATATAGCCGCCTTCCGAGCGGATGACACGGGCGACCGCGTCGTCGATCAGGGTATAGAAATACTCGATACCCGCTTCCTTAAACTTGTCGGCATATTCCTTTTCATAGATCTCGGCAAAGATATCCTTGAAATGGTGGTCGTAGGTCTTGGAGATGGTGTCTTTGGTCGCAAACCAGACATCCTGATGGGTGTCCAGCCCGTAGCTCAGGCAGGCGCGTGCAAAGGATTCGATCGAGGAATCGACATTGTGGATGCCCTGGACGATACCGGCGCTGTCCTTGAAATCAAACACGGTGCTGCGGGTTTCGCTGCCGTCAGGCCCGGTCATGACCAGCTCAGCGCGGCTGC
Source organism: Candidatus Faecivivens stercorigallinarum (assembly GCA_018715465.1). Classification (GTDB taxonomy): domain Bacteria; phylum Bacillota; class Clostridia; order Oscillospirales; family Ruminococcaceae; genus Faecivivens; species Faecivivens stercorigallinarum. Next base: position 10,157 of record DVLN01000188.1, read on the forward strand.
CCTGCGGGATGCGCATTTCAGTATTTTTGTAGACATCGCCATAGGCATGTCTTGCAATCGTGATCGGCTTTTTCCAGCTGGGGATGTAGGGGACCAGCCCTTTGACCATGATCGGCGCACGGAAGACAGTTCCGTCCAGCATCGCGCGAATGGTGGCGTTGGGAGATTTCCACATCTCCTTGAGGTTGTATTCCTCCATCCGGGCGGCGTTGGGGGTGATGGTTGCGCACTTGACGGCGACGCCGTACTTTTTGGTTGCGAGGGCCGAGTCGATGGTCACCTGGTCGTTGGTCTCGTTGCGGTACTCAAGGCCGAGGTCATAATATTCAGTCTTGAGGTCGACAAACGGGAGAATCAGTTTTTCCTTGATCAGTTTCCAGATGACTCTGGTCATCTCGTCGCCGTCCATCTCGACCAGCGGGGTTTTCATTTGAATTTTCGCCATAATATTCAATCCCTTCTTCTTATCCGAACTCAGTCTTTGCCGTAACCAGCCGCATAATAGTTCATCAGGCAGCCTTCCAGAATAATCGTCTTTTCATCCTCGGTCAGTCCGCCCAGATGCAGCGTGATGTCATGGACGCTGCCGTCCGATTTAATCATCTTACCGGTTATCGTATCAGCACCGCTGCGGATGAATTCGCGGATTCCCTCAACATACAGGAAATCGCCGCTTTCATATGCAAACGGTTCCGATTCATCAATCGTAAACGGGACAATGCCCCAGTTGATGCAGTTGGAGCGGTAGCGTTTGGTCGCATAGCTGTAGGCGATGTTTGCACCGCCGCCCAGCACCCGCTGGCAGGATGCGGCCTGTTCTCTTGCGCTTCCGTCGCCGGGACGGCAGGCAAATACGCCGGAACCATAGCTGATATTTTTCAGGGCATCCGTATCCAGTCCCAGTGCACCCAGTACCATTTCCAGGCTGTCGGCAACTTTGCCTTCCTTGATTGCAGCAGCGTCCGCCTGAACCGCCTTGGAGCGCGGCACATAGTCGGGTACGCGGCGGGAGAGGGCAAATTCCGAGAGCTTGAGCGGGTTGGAACGATAGGAAGAGGTCTCGCCCGAGGGGATCAGCTCGTCGGTCGTCGTGACCGGGTCCTTGATGACCGCGGCCAGCTGGATCAAGAGGTTATCCTGGAGCTTGTCAAACTTCGGCCAGTCGGTGATATTCGGCCCGAGCCGGAGTTCGGCGTTCGGGTCGGCCTTGCCGAAGCCGTAGTAGCAGCGTTTTGCATAGATTTCGCGGTCGTAGTTGTAGGGCAGATCGGGCACATCATAATCGACATCCGCGGCACTCGTCAGCACACCGCCGTTTGCAGCGGTCGCCGCGATCGAGCGGGCGTCCATCAGCGCGACTGCCGACAGCTGGCCCTGGCCCGGCTTGGAGCCTTCCCGGTTGGGGAAGTTGCGGGTGGTATGGCGGATGGAGAGGCCATTGTTGGAGGGGACGTCGCCTGCACCGAAGCAGGGACCGCAGAAAGCGGTCTTCATGATGCAGCCTGCTTCCAGCAGGTCAGCCGCAACGCCGTTTCTGGTGACCGCCATGCTGACGGGGACCGAAGCGGGGTAGACGTTGAGGGCAAAATAGCCGTTGCCGGTGGATTTCCCTTCCAGGATTGCCGCCGCTTCGACCAAGTTTTCATAAAGCCCGCCGGCACATCCGGCGATGACACCCTGATCGACATGGATTTTCCCATCGACGATCTTGTCGGTCAGATGGAGGGAAACCTTGTCGCCGAAGGTTTCTTTTGCCTCTGCCTCGACCGCTGCCAGAATCTCATAGGGATTTTCCTGCAATTCGCGGATGGTATAGGCGTTGGAGGGATGGAAGGGCAGCGCGATCATCGGTTCGACGGTCGAAAGGTCAATTTCGATCATCCGGTCGTAGTATGCAACCTCACCGGGGTTCAGCTGGCGGTAACGTTCGGGGTGCCCGTGCAGTTTATAGAACTGATGGGTCGTTTCATCGGTCTGCCAGATAGAGGACAGGCAGGCGGTTTCGGTGGTCATGACGTCGATGCCCAGACGGAAGTCGTTGGAGAGGTTCGCGACGCCCGGCCCGACGAATTCGAGAATCCGGTTGGTGACAAACCCTTGTTTGAAGACAGCGCCGCAGAGCGCGATCGCGACGTCATGCGGGCCGACGCCGTGGCGGGGTTTGCCGGTCAGATAGACCAGCACCACTTCGGGGGCGTCAATGTCGTATGTATTGGACAGCAGCTGCTTGACCAGCTCCGGGCCGCCCTCACCGATGCCCATATTGCCGATTGCACCGTAACGGGTATGGGAGTCAGACCCGAGGATCATATTGCCGCAGGCCGCCATCTCTTCACGGGCATACTGATGGATAACCGACTGGTTGACCGGGACATAGATACCGCCATACTTTTTGGCTGCCGACAGACCGAAGACATGGTCGTCCTCATTGATGGTGCCGCCGACTGCACACAGCGAGTTGTGGCAGTTGGTCATCGCATAGGGAATCGGGAACTCTTTCAGTCCGCTGGCTCTGGCCGTCTGGATAATGCCGACATAGGTGATGTCGTGGGACATCAGCGCGTCGAATTTCAGCCGCATCTTTTTGCCGCCTGCGCGGTCATGCGCCCGCATGATCTGATAGGCGATGGTGTTTTCCCGCGCCGTATCGGGCGAGAGGGGGGCAGACGCAGTGGCAGTGTATTCCTCTGCGGGGACGACTTTTTCGCCCTGTAACAGATAGACACCCTGTTGGGTCAGTTTGATCATTGACAGAACACCTCCGATTGTCAGCCGGGCGGATAAACGCCCGCCCGGTCATCCGTTTCAAAATATGCTGCGGCTTATACCTTCAGGTCGGCAGTTTCACCGAGCAGTTCACTGTTTGCATCGAGAATCGGTTTGATCAGATTGCCGAGGAACTCGTCCACCTGCTGAGGTGCACGGCCGACGAAATTGATCGGCTGCATTTCCGCGAGGATTTCCTCTTTGGTCAGACCGAAGGACGGGTCAGCACAGACGCGGTCGATCAGGTCGTTTTCGCCGCCCTCTTCCTTGACAACCCTTGCGGCTGCCTGAGAATGGACACGCAGTTTTTCATGCAGCTGCTGGCGGTCGCCGCCTTTTTTTACAGCCTGCATCATGATATTTTCGGTCGCCATAAAGGGGAGCTCTCTCATAACCCGCGCGGTGATCACCTTCGGGTAGACGACCAGATCAGCGGTGACGTTGAGCATGATGTCGAGGATACCGTCAACCGCGAGGAAGCCTTCCGCAACGGCAATCCGCTTGTTGGCCGAGTCGTCCAGCGTCCGTTCAAACCACTGGGTAGCGGTGGTGAACGCCGGGTTCATCATATCGACGATGACATATCTTGCCAGCGAGCAGATTCTCTCACTGCGCATCGGGTTGCGTTTATAGGGCATAGCGGAGGAACCGATCTGATTCTTCTCGAAAGGTTCTTCCATCTCCTTGAAGTTCTGCAAAAGCCGCAGGTCGGTTGCAAACTTGGAAGCGGACTCTGCGACGCCAGCCAGCGTTGCGAGGATCGCAGCGTCAATCTTTCTGGAATAGGTCTGGCCGGAAACCGGAACCACGCCATCAAATCCCATCTCAGCGCAGATGATTTCATCCATCTTTTTGATCTTGTCTGTGTCGCCCTCAAACAGTTCCATAAAGGAAGCCTGGGTGCCGGTCGTGCCCTTGGAGCCGAGGAGCTTGAGGTTTTTGATGCGGTAGTCGATCTCGTCCAGATCGTACAGCAGCTCATTCATCCACAAAGTAGCGCGCTTGCCAACGGTGGTCAGCTGAGCGGGCTGGAGGTGGGTATAGGCGAGACAGGGAAGGTTTTTATACTGATCGGCAAATTTAGCCAGATTGTTCAGAACATTGATAATCTTTCTTCTGACCACCTGCAAAGCGTCCCGCATGATGACCACGTCGGTATTGTCGCCGACATAGCAGGAGGTAGCGCCCAGATGGATGATGCCCTTTGCATTGGGGCACTGGAGGCCGTAAGCGTAGACATGGCTCATTACATCATGCCGGACGAGTTTTTCTCTCGCTTCGGCTTCTTCGTAGTTGATGTCATCTTTATGCGCAACCAGCTCGTCGATCTGCTGCTGGGAAATCGGCAGGCCGAGCTGATGTTCAGCCTTGGCCAGTGCAATCCACAGAAGACGCCAGGTCTTGAATTTTTTATCCTGGGAGAACAGGTACTGCATTTCCTTGGAGGCGTAGCGCGCGCCGAAGGGGCTTTCGTAAGTATTCCGCATAAACGTTTTCCTTTCTGTTGCCGCGGGGCGGTTTTCATCGGCATCCTTATCTATAAAAAAGGCGGATGTTTCTTTATATTTTATCACATTTTCCTTTATATTGCAATCATTTACAGCCGATTGCAGCGGGGGGAATCTGTGAATTTTCATACATAACTGGTGTGTGTATATTTCGGGAAGACGGTTGTGAAAAAATGTCCGCAGATATGTAAAAAATCTCCCCGCCGGACGTCCGACAGAGAGAGTTTTCGTGTGTATATGGAGGTTAGATGTGATTTGAAAATCAGTTTGCACCCAACAGCTTTTCGACAGCCGCCAGCTTGCAGCAAAGGGTAAAGATTTTGGCTGCCTTTTCCAGTTCCTCAACGGAAGGATAGGAAGGAGCAATACGGATATTGCGGTCACGGGGGTCCTTGTGGTAAGGATAGGCACATCCAGCACCGGTCAGCGTGACGCCAGCTTCCTTGCACAGCTGGATGACTCTTGCAGCACAGCCGTCCATCACGTCAACCGAGATGAAGTAACCGCCCTTGGGTTCGGTCCAGACTGCGATATCAGCTCCGTCCAGCTCTTCATGGAAGGTACGAATAACCGCGTCAAAACGGGGTTTCAGAAGTGCGCGGTGTTTGAGCATATGCGCTTCAACACCAGCTTTATTTTTGAAGAAGCGGACGTGACGCAGCTGGTTGAGCTTATCAAAGCTGATGGTCTGCATCGCGACTTTTGCTTTTAAGTGGTCCATGTTGGTCTTGCTGCATCCGATTGCGGCGACGCCTGCGCCCGAGAAGGAGATCTTAGAGGTCGAGCAGAACATGACAACCATGTCTTCGCTGCCGACCTTCTTGCATTCATCCATCAGGTTGAGAAGATGCGGATGATCGTCGGTCAGGTGGTGGACACAGTAAGCGTTGTCCCAGAAGATTCTGAAGTCACCGGCAGCGGGTTTCAGGTTTGCAAAGCGGCGGACAGTCTCATCCGAATAGGTGGTGCCGTCGGGGTTCGCGTACTGGGGGACGCACCAGATGCCCTTGACGGTATCGTCGTTGTTGACCCAGCTCTCAACCAGTGTCATATCGGGTCCTTCGGGGGTCATCGGAACGTTGATCATCTGGATGCCGAAAACCTCGCAGATGCCGAAGTGACGGTCATATCCGGGAACCGGGCAGAGGAATTTCAGCTTTTTTTGCTGGCCCCAGGGTTTTTCGCCGCCGGGGAAGCCGAAGACCATTGCGCGTGCGACGGTGTCATACATCATGTTCAGCGAAGAGTTGCCGCAGATGAAGACCTCGTCCTCATGGATGCCCATGATTTCAGCGAACAGCCGTCTTGCCTCCGGGATGCCTTCCAGCTGGCCATAGTTGCGGGCGTCCATCCCATTTTCCAGAATCATTGAATCGGTGCTTTTGAGGACATCCAGCATACCCATCGAAAGGTCAAGCTGTTCGGGGCTGGGCTTGCCGCGGGACATATCCAGTTTCAGCCCCAGGGCCTGATAATTCTCGTATTCTTTTTTCAAAGCAGCCGACTGTTCCAGCAGCTGGTCCTTGGACATTTCTTTAAAACTCGTCATAAAGCCAAACCTCCATCAATCTCCCGGCCAACCGTGTCGGCCACAGGTGCGATCAGCGCAAAAGCACCTCAGAATTTTTCGTGCGTATTTATCATACACCAAAACGCCAAATTTTGCAAGTTGTTTTTTCAACTCCTGCAAAATAATACCTTCCAAACTATCATCCCTCAAACCTGTCTGAACTGGTAAAAATAACGGGAAATGCAGCCCGGCTGTTCAGTTGAACCAAAAATCAGCGTTTTGTCAGCGTCTGTCTGTAACCTCTTCCCTGTCTGGGAAGGAGAGCAGATGCTTTTGTATACACATCCTTGCGGAGAGCTGACGGTTCTTGCCGTTCTCGAAGGTGACGGTCAGCACATCCCCCTGCACCAGCGCGACCAGCCCGTTGCCGAACCTGCGGTGGATAACCCGTTCGCCCGGCAGAAAATGGTCCGCCTGCGGGCCGTCCGGCCGCTTTTCAGGCGGCGTCAGAAAGGCATACAAAAACCGGGAGGGAACCAGCCCCTTGTCGCTTTCCGCCGGGTAAAAGAGGGTGAGGGTTTCCCTGGCGCGGGTCGCCGCCACATAAAACAGACGTACCTCTTCATTCATTTCCCGTCGTGCCATGTCAGGCGGCGTCCCCGCAGCCGCCCGTGCGGGAAGGATTCCCTCGCAGCAGTCGAGCAGCAGCAGATGGTCATATTCCAGCCCTTTTGCGGCATGGATAGTAGAGAGGTGCACCCGGGCATTATCCGGCCGCGGGGGTGCTTTGAAGTACTGTTCCAGTTCGCTGATTCTGGCTTCCAGCTGGGCGGCGGTAGCAGCCCGGCGGACAAACTGACGGAAGATCGCGCTTCGGAGTGCCCCGAGCGGTTCTTCCCGGTCGAGTGCTTTTGCAAGGTAGATGCGGCCGGTCTTCAGTTCCCGGCAGATGATCCGCAGCGAATCAGCAGGAGGGAGCCCGCGGATCTGACGCAATATTTTACCAAGGTTCCTGCTTTTTTGATCATCCGAGCGGGCGAGCAGCAGCGGATAATCCTGTCCCCCTGGGAGGGAAAGCAGCTGTTTTTGCAGTTCCTTATCCAGATCGGCCTTTCCGATTGCCGCAAAACGCTGCCGGTCGGTGGGATTTTCCGCCAGCATCATAATATCCAGAACCGAGCGGACGTGATACCGGTTGAGATTGACCGGGGAGCTGGTGAGGGTAAACGGCACCTCCGCCAGCCGCAGCAGGTCAGCCACCGGATAGGCAGAAAGATTGTTGCGATAGAGGATGCCGAGGTGTTCATCCGGCCCAAGAGCCTTTACCGCCTGCAAAATCCTTTCCATCGCCCGGTCGGGGCTGGAAGGCCGGAAGGGGATGATCGCACCGGGACGGTTTTCCCGCGACGGGCGGATGGTTTTGTCATACCGTTCACGGTTCTGACGGATGAACCGGTCGCACAGCGTCAGGATTTCCGGGCGGGAACGGAAGTTGTCCTCCATCCGGCAGACCGTCCCGTCCGGGAACAGCTTTTCAAAGGAAAGGATACCTTCCGGGTATGCGCCGCGGAAGCCGTAGATCGACTGGTCTTCGTCCCCCACCATAAAGAGGTTTTGACCAGACGGAGTCAAAAGCCGGATGATTTCCAGCTGGACTTTGGAGATGTCCTGCGCCTCGTCAACATTGATATGGGTATAGCGTCCGCGGAAACGGCTGAGGATATCCGGCAGTTTTCGGAGAAAGGTGAGGGCGTACAGCAGGATGTCGTCATAGTCCATCAGCCCGTTTTCACTCTTGACCGCCTCGTATGCGTCGTACACCTCCGCCAGCCCGGCGATGACACAGGGGATGTCTCCCATCTCCTTCCGGGAAAGCATCCGGTTTTTGCACAGGCCGATTGCGGCGAGGGTGTCGGCGATATCCTCGTCGTCGAGAAACCGGATATCCTCACGGTTTTGAAGCCGCCCGAGCGCCTGCCGCAGAATCTGGGAAGAGGAGGGCGCACCGTCCGAACCGGTCAGCGTCGGGACAATCCGCCCGTTTTGGGCGGCATAGCTGGAGAGGATGGAATAACAAAGGCTGTGGATGGTGGAAAAGCGGGGCGTCTCCATTTCCGGGAAGAGTCTGCCAAAACGTGTGTTCATATCCCGCGCCGATTCCCGGGAGAAGGTGAGGTTGAGGATTTTCCCGGCCGGTATGCCGCTCAATATCTGTGCCGCGACCCGCGCGACCAGTACCGTCGTCTTACCGGAGCCGGGCACGGCAAGCAGCAGCATCGGGTTTTCCGAAAGGGAAAGTCCCTGACGCTGCTGTTCGGTAAGAGAGATGCCCTTGCCGGCGAGATAAGCTGAAATGTCGATATACAAGACCCCCTACGATTGTATTTCTGTGTTTATTATACCTGATCAGCGGATGTTTGTCTAATTTTTGTCTGCGGATAAAAGAAAACAGGCCATCCCGGAAAGAAACTTCCATTTCGGATTGCCTGTTTTCAGTTGATCGTAGTGGTTATTGACCGGCGAGCTTGTCGACCAGTGCGGAAACCAGCTGCAAAGTACCGGCGTCCAGTTTTTTCAGCTTTTCTGTCAGTTCGGCAAGCTCGACGGGACTGTCATTGCCGACATCGAAAAACTGCTGGGGTGTGATGTCAAAATATTCGCAGATGTAAAATAATCCTTGCAAAGACGGCAGGGCTTTCTTGTTTTCAATCTGGTTGATATAATTGCTGTTCTGTCCCAGTGACAAGGACATATCCCGGGCGGACACCCCTTTTTGTATCCTCAGTTGTGCAATTCGGTTTTGTGTAAATTCTTCGTACAAAAAGCCTTCGTACATAAAATCATTCCTTCAAGCGAGTACCGTTTGAGATGATCTGTTTTCGGAGATCGTTGTTTATTTATGGCCT
>DVLN01000189.1 GCA_018715465.1 Candidatus Faecivivens stercorigallinarum
TCTGAGGGCAACACCTCTGAGGGCAACACCTCTGAGGGCAACACCTCTGAGGGCAACACCTCTGAGGGCAACACCTCTGAGGGCAAATTATGCGCTCGGAGGAGAAATACTTTTATTACCAGCCTCCTTCGAGAATGATTCGAAGGAGGTTTTTTGGTATGAGTGTAAAAAAGCAGGCAATCAGCCTGCTGACAGGACTGGCAATGCTGCTGACATTGCTGATGCTGCCGGTGTCGGTATCTGCTGAATATGTGGTACCGGATTCCCCACCAACATATCTGGTTGTGGGTGGAACTATCGTGGTTGATGGTGATTCCTTAAATGCGGGCTACTATATCCAGCAGAGTGGCAGCTGGAAAATGACAGAGGACCAACCGGCAGAGGGAACACCCTATTTTCACTATGCAGGTGGCGTACTGAGGCTGTCCGATGTGACATTGAACGGTAATTCGAATACCAATTTGGGTGCCGGCATCTTTGTCGAGGGTGGCAGTCTGGAAATTGTCACTGTCGGGAAAAACTATATCAATGGAGCTACTGGGGATGTATTGGAACCTAGTATCGCAGTTTGCGCGCCAGGAGGTGCAGCAGTTATTTTTTCTGGCGATGGTTCACTGGAGATAAACGGGGCTGATACTTCTGGACCTGCAAGTATAGGTCTTGCAAGTCCGTATATTTCCGTTACCAGTGGTACTGTTACCGTAAAAAGCGGACAGAGTGACAGCAACTCAGGCGTTAATACGGACACATTGGTCGTATCCGGCGGTGTACTTGCTGCAACTGGATACAATGCTGGAGGTCAGAGCTTTGGCATCAGTGCCAATGAGCTGATTGTATCTGGCGGTACTGTTAATGCTGACATTTCGACAAATGCTGATGGCCCTTGTGCACATGAGTGCTTTGCTGTCTCTGCGAGTGAAATCACTGTTTCAAACGGTACGCTTGATGCGGCTGGCTCTAAGGCAAAAGAAGCCAGCTTTGGCATTAGTGTGGGAAAAAGTCTTGTCATCAGCAATAATGGCAAGGTGACTGCGATTTCCGGTGAAGCTGGAAACGCAAGCCTTGGTATTGATGCCTGCGGCCAATGGGATAACGGCGTCATGACCGCTCCTGCCAATATTGAAGTGTCGGGCGGGACACTGGATGCCTGCGGCAACAAGGCTTCCAATGAAAGCTACGGCATAAAAACGACTGGCGATTTTACCGTTACAGGAGGAAAAATATCCGCTTACGGTAGCGAGGTAACAAATACTAATGAGTATCCCAGAAGCTGTGGTATTGCTACCGATGGAACAATGACGGTCAAGAATGGTACTGTTGCCGCAATTGGCGGATCGTCTACTCATGAAAGCTATGGTGTAGTTGCATCTGATATTCTGGTTTCCGGCGGTACTGTCGATGCAACAGGCGCTGAATCTACAATTGCAAGCTATGGTATCGCTACAAACGGCGATCTTACAGTTACCGGAAGCGGAAATGTGACCGCAACGGCTGGTACGGCAGGAAACGACAGTCAGGCTATCGATATTCGTTGGAATGAACAAGATAGCCCCGGTAAATTGGAAGTTTCCGGCGGAACCCTGACTGCAAATGGTGGACAGGCTGGTGGAGCAAGCTGTGGCGTGAAAGCAAACGGCGAACTCATAGTGTCGGATGGTATGCTGATTGCAAATGGCGGTCAGGCAACCAATGGCGTAAGTTACGGCATTGAGGGACTTAATATGACTGTTTCCGGTGGTGTAGTTGATGCGAAAGGGCAGCAAGCCGTGTCTGCAAGCTCTGGTATCGCTACAAACGGTAATCTTACGGTTACCGGAAACGGAAATGTGACTGCAACGGCTGGTGATGCCCAGAATGAAAGTATAGGCGTCAATATCCGCGGGGAAAGGGATGTAGATGGCAATCTTATCTCTTCCGGCAAACTGGAAGTATCCGGCGGGTCACTGACCGGAAACGGCGGACAAGCTGAGCTGGCCAGCTTTGGTATCAGAACTAACAACAACATTATCTCGGGTGGAACAGTAACTGCAAATGGCGGTCAGGCAACCGGTTCAGAAAATGAACCGGATTCGGGTGACAGCTATGGCTTATTCGCTGATTATTTGGAGGTATCTGGTGGAAAGCTCCAAGCGACCGGATTCGATGCGGAAAATGCCAGCTTTGGTATTGCTACGGACGGCAATTTTGTAATTAGCGGCAGCGGAAATGTGACCGCACTGGCGGGCGAAGGCGGAGATCGGAGTGTTGGTGTTGACATTCGAGATTGCTGGACACCCGCAGGAGATTTTGAGGCGTATGGTGTACTGTCCATGTCTGGCGGTATGCTGGATACGACCGGCGGCAATGCAGGTAACGAAAGTGTCGGTATCAGAGCAAACGGCGGTGAAACAGTCATAGAGAACGGCACGCTGGTTGCCAGAAAAGGCGATGCAGAAAATGGCTGTGGCGTTATAATCCCGAATGTGGACTTGAGGGGTGGTACGATGATTGCTGATACTATCGGTATTGACCACATTCTTAGCAGCACCCAAAAAGGAAACGCTTTGGTCTATGGACAGGATAGTTACCTGGTAGGTGACGTCGTTCTTCCTGTTGACATTGAAATTCCCGAGGGAGTTAATGTTCTTATCACGGAAGGCAATTCTTTGACGATCGCTGATGGCGTGACCCTGACCAACAAAGGTACGATCTCCGGCGACGGTACAATTTATAACAATGGCAAATTGGAAAACAGTGAAAGTGGAAACTGCACTGTTGAGGTTATTGAAACCGTTGTTCCGCCGGTTGAAGAAGTTGAATATACCATCTGGTTTAATGGCAACGGTGGTTACGTATCGGTCAGCAGTATGACCACGACCGGCGGCAAGCTGGCTTCCCTGCCTTATGCGACCCGGTATGGCTATACCTTTACAGGTTGGTACACTGCAAATGGTTCTCTGGTTTCGACAGGTACAACCTTTACCGGCGATACCACATTGTATGCCGGCTGGCGGCTGAATGAAGTCTATGTCCCTGTTGAACCGGCAGATCCGGTTACGCCTGAACCTGAAGAACCCGTTGGACCTGAAATTGAATGGGTTCGGAAAGACGGCAGTTGCTATCTTTATATCGACGATGAGCTGATCACCGGTTGGTATGAGAATGATGACGGCTGGTACTGGTTTGATGAACAGACCGGTGTGATGTCGGAAGACTGCTGGGAAAAGATCGACGGTGTATGGTACCTCTTCGATGAAGACGGTATTATGCTGACCGGCTGGCAGAAAGTCGACGGTAAATGGTATTACCTCAAGCCCTGGGGTGGTATGGCGACCGGCTGGCAGCTGATTGACAGCGTCTGGTATTACCTGAGAGGCGACGGCAGCATGGCTGCTAATGCCTGGGTACAGTCGGGCGGCTACTGGTACTACCTCACCGGCAGCGGCGAGATGGCAACCAACAAGTGGGTTGAATGGAAAGGCGACTGGTATTATCTCTATTCGTCCGGTATCATGGCAACCAATGCTACAATTGATGGCTATTATGTTGATTCCAATGGTATCTGGCAGGCATAATCTGCATAAAAACTGTATATAATCATTTCTGCAAGCGGCGGCTCCTGTCACAGGGGCCGCCGCTTTTCTGGTTAAACAGGTAAACTTGTCTTTAGAAAATAATAACTAAAACAAAAAGATATTGACAACAGTATTTGGATGTGTTACCATATAAATAAACAAGCTGCGGTTATGGTCAAATGCGGTTGGGGAGAATAAGCTGCTAAAATAGATGAATTTTGTCATGCTTTTTAGCCGCTTACGACAAAGCTATTTCCGCTGGCTGGCCAATTATGGTAGAATATACCCGATATCCGGCTGAATATTTATTTGCGCCGGTTTGGGGTGAGACGGGGCCGTTTCGGACGCGCGGCCGCTGTATCATCAATGGGGAAGGAGGTTGTGCATGCTGCATCACCGGCAGATTGCAAACGGTGATGGCAGACTGCGTTCAGTTGTTCCAGAAAGGACGTTATTTTATGAAGAAAAAGTTTTTAGCAATTGTTATGAGCCTCTGCATCGCCCTGTCAATGCTGCCGGGCATGGCTCTGGCCGCCGACAAACCGGCTTATGCCGCACTCGGTGACAGTATCTCTGCTGGTTACGGCCTGAGCGATCCTGCAAAAGATGCTTTCTCCGCGCTGGTCGCTGAGGAAAAAGGCTTTGAACTGACCAACCTCTTCCGGAGTGGTGCTACATCGGACGATCTGGCCACTACAATCAAGAACAATCTCCCTGTCGTTACTGGTGCGGACGTTATCACGATCACCGCTGGCGGCAACGATATGATGAATGCGCTGTATGCTTATCTGGCTGCACAGAATCCTTCGCTTACTGCCGATGCGATTAAAGAAAATCTGCTGAAAGGCGATATGACGACCATTGCTGCTGTGATTCCGGTACTCTCCGGTTTTGCTCAATCTGAGCAGGCAGTTGCTGCCCTGACCAAGCTGAGCACCAATCTTACTGCTGCGATCACTGCGATCAAAAAGGCCAACCCGGATGTGCAGATCATCGTTGCGACCCAGTACAACCCCTATAAACAGGCCGCCAGTGGGGCCAATGCGCTCGTTGCTGCTCAGGCTAAGACCATCAGCGACGTATTCGGCGCAGGTGTTGCCGCAATGAACCAGGCTATCCAGGCGGTTTGCACCGCGACTCAGTGCACCGTTGCAGATGTATACACCAAGTTTGACGGTGCTTCCGAAAACCCCTGCAACGCTTCCTTTGCTGATCTTACCAAGATTAACCTCGACTTCCATCCCAATGTGAATGGTCACAGCCTGATTGCTGAGGTTATCAGCAGTGTGGTTGCTGATATCGAAACGGAAGAACCCGTTGTCACTCCTCCCGAAGAAACTGAAGAACCTGAAGTAACTCCTCCTGAGGAAACCGAAGAACCTGAGGATACCGATGTTCCTGAGATTCCTGACCTTCCTACTGATCTTCCGATCTCTGTCCCTGGTGAGGATGGTACCGGCTGGGCAGGCAGTGCAGCCCTTGGCTATCAGTACTATGTCGGCGGCAAGATGGTTACCGGCTGGTATGAAGTTGGCGGCATCTGGTACCTGTTCGATCAGACAACCGGCCTGATGAAATCCAATGGCTGGGAAAAGGTTGACGGTGTTTGGTATCTGTTCAACGAAAACGGCGCAATGCTGACCGGTTGGCAGGTCGTTGACGGCAACCGTTATTACCTCAGATCCTGGGGCGGCATGGCTACCGGCTGGCAGATGGTTGACGGCATCTGGTACTATCTCAGAGCTGACGGCGTTCAGGTTACCGACCGCTGGATTGAAACCGACGGTGAATGGTACTACCTGACCTCGACTGGTGCAATGGCTACCAACGAGTGGGTTGAATGGAATGGTGAATGGTATTATCTCTATTCTTCCGGCGCAATGGCAGTCAACACCTCCATTGACGGCTATAAACTCGGCGTTGATGGCGCTTATGTCAAGTAATTATTGATATACCGCATAGCAAAGGCGGCCCGAAAAACGGGCCGCCTTTTGTCATCTGTATCGCAGCGGAGTGTATATTTGTCAGCGCAGACCCCGCGCCCGCCTTGGTTCTCCCGCTGGGAGAGCAGCCATCCGCAGGTGGCTTCACGTGAATGACTGAGAGGGCATGAGCGTGGTAGAACATTGACATTTAGCCTGCGGGGGCTCCCCACCTTAGCACAAAGAGCGGGGTAGAACATCGGTATCAAACCAGTGGGTGCTCTCCGTCGTCTCAAACTGTCCACCGGACAGTTTGAGAGGGGAAGAGGGTGAAAACCTGTCAGCGCCGTGCCGGCCCACGTAGTCCCACCTGAGCGGGTAAGCCGGAAGTCTTGTCCTCGCGATTATTGAAAAAGGCCCGCATCGAGCGGGCCTTTTTCAAACGAGAACCCCTTGATAGGTTTCTCGAGCTCTCCTGATCTTGTTTTGGGGAAAGGATTTCGCCCGTTGCGACGGGCGACCAGGGGCTCTGCCCGCTGGACCCCGCAAGCCTTTGAAAAGGCTTGACCTAAACTTTTTTGATATGACCGACCCAACTGAGTGCGAAAAATTGGTCCGCCGCTCTGCGCGTCGGTCGAACCGTCGGGTAGAGGGATGCAAAGAACTGTACGAAAACTCATACAATCTGCCCGGCGCGTTTGCTTACTTTGTTACCATCGCAATCGAGGCCGTCGGTACGCGGCCGACCGTCGCGATCAAGTCAGCGCGGACACCGCGCCCGGCGCGTTGGCTAAGGCTGTTATTTTTGCAACCGAGGCCATCGGAACGTGGCCGACCAACGCGAACAAGCCCGCGGGGGCTCCCCGCCGCGATCAAGGGAGCGCAGGCTCTGCGCCGCGGACACCGCGCCGCTTAGTTGGTGCCGCGGAAGCCTTTGCCGATGATTTCGGAGGTGTTGGTGATCATCATGAAGGTCTTGGGATCGTTCTTGTGGATGAAGCGACGGAGCAGAATCGCCTGATGACGGGACATGACCGTCAGAACAACCGTCTCGTCCTCATGGGCAAATGCACCCTGCCCCTGCATACGGGTTGCACTGCGGTTCAGCTCATGAATGATATAATCACAGATCAGATCAGGATTCTTGGTGATGATCGTGAAATATTTGCACATGTGGAAACTCTCCAGCACACTGTCCAGCATCGTCGACTTGACCACCAGACCCAAAATCGAAAACAGACCAACTCTCGGCCCGTAGGCAACCCATGCAAGCAGCGTGATCACAAGATCCGAAACAATCAGCGCTCGCCCGATGTTCATGCTGGTGTACTTTTTCAGAATCATCGCGACAATATCCGTCCCGCCAGTCGACGCTTCAATGTTAAACAAAATTGCGCTTCCAACTGCCGGCAGACCAACCGCAAAAATCAGCTCCATCAGCGGCTGATCAGTCAGCGGCTGGGACATCGGAATAAAGTTGTCCAGCAGCTCCAGCGCTGCCGACATCAGAAT
This sequence comes from Candidatus Faecivivens stercorigallinarum, assembly GCA_018715465.1. Taxonomy (GTDB): domain Bacteria; phylum Bacillota; class Clostridia; order Oscillospirales; family Ruminococcaceae; genus Faecivivens; species Faecivivens stercorigallinarum. Next base: position 6,989 of record DVLN01000189.1, read on the forward strand.
CGTCGAATAGGCAGTCTTCGCGCCAAATCCCTTGCCGAAAACCAGAAATCCAATCACCAGCAGGAACATGTTCAGAAAAGTTACAAAGTTACTCGCACTGAAATGCGGGAAGAATTTCGTCAGTACAATCGAGATACCCGAAACGCCTCCGGTTGAAAAGTTATTGGGAAACTTAAAAAAATAAACGCCGATCGCGACAAGCAGCGTTCCTGCAGTAACCAGCAGAAACTCTTTCATGTTTTCTTTTGACAGATACTTCTTCATAATATTGTTCGTAAGCTGTCCGCTTACCTTTTCCTTTCTCAAAAACAGTCGTATTGACCGCTGTTCGTTGGATAATTGTGAATTTTTTGAGATGCCAAATTGCAAATTTGCCCGAAACGCAAAACAGCAGCCGCCGAATTGCTTCGGCAGCTGCCATCTCGAGGGAAGAGATTGCCCCTTCCCTCTTTACTCTGTTATTATACCGGATGAACGCCGTTGGCCTGGTCGGCACGAGCGCCGTCAATTCCGTATTTTGCGTTGCGGCGGGCTTCAAAGAACTTGGGCGCGACCTTCGGGAACATCGCGTAGGTCAGCACGTCCTCATCCTGCTCCATCCATTCCGCACATTCCTTGCGCAGAGTATCCAGCTCAGGCGCCAGCGTGTCTGCAAAACGGCAGGTGATGATCTCGGCATCGCCGCAGACCTTCTTCTGGAACTCGGGATCGACCGGTACAGGAGTCTTGCCGTATGCGCCGCGGACCATGTCCTTGAACTCGGCAGTGCACATCTTGTAGCGTTCGCCCAGAATGACGTTGAATACCGCCTGGGTACCGACGATCTGAGAGGTCGGAGTAACCAGCGGAGGCATACCAGCGTCTTTGCGGACCCGCGGAACTTCCTCGAGTACCTGCTGCAGCTGATCTTCCTTGCCAGCCTGTTTCAGCTGGGACAGGAGGTTGGACAGCATGCCGCCCGGAACCTGGTAGATCAGCGCGTTTGCGTCGGTCGCCAGCATCTTGGGGTCGATCAGGCCCTGTTTGATATACTTGTCGCGCAGGGTCATGAAGTATTCACGGATCTTGGTCAGCTGTACAAGGTCAAGGCCGGTATCGTAATCGGTGCCCTGCAGAGCTGCAACCATCGACTCGGTCGGAGCATGAGAGGTGCCCAGTGCCAGAGGAGACATCGCGGTGTCGATGATGTCTGCACCTGCTTCGATGCCTTTGAGCAGGCACATCGAAGCCAGACCGGAAGTGTAATGGGTATGAATGTCAACAGGAATCGAAACTGCACCCTTGATCGCCTTAACAAGCTCGTAAGTGTGGTAAGGAGTCAGCAGTGCAGCCATATCCTTCAGGCAGATGGATTTCGCGCCGATGGATTCGATCTGTTTTGCATAGTTGACATAATAATCGGTCGTAAAGGTTTCGCCCAGCGTGAAGGAAATTGCGATCTGGGCATGTGCGCCTTCCTTGTTGGCTGCCTTAACAGCAGTCTCAAGGTTGCGGATATCGTTCAGAGCATCAAAAATACGGATGATATCAATGCCGTTTGCAACCGACTTCTGGACAAAGTACTCCAGTACGTCGTCAGCATACGGACGGTAACCCAGCATATTCTGGCCGCGGAACAGCATCTGCAGCTTGGTATGGGGCATCTCTCTGCGGATTACACGCAGTCTCTCCCACGGGTCTTCGTTCAGGAAACGGATGCAGGCGTCAAAAGTCGCGCCGCCCCAGACTTCTGCGGAATAGTAGCCGACTTTGTCCATCTCGCCGAGAATCGGCAGCATGTCAGACAGCGGCATACGGGTAGCCAGCAGGCTCTGATGCGCGTCACGAAGGACGGTTTCGGTAATTTTAATAGGTTTTTTGGCCATCGTCTATTTGTCCTCCCTGTTTTAGTTTTTTCAGGCGCAGAGGCCCTTGATCAGCCGATTACAGCCAGAACGTCGCTGGAATTGACAGAATCGCCCTTCTTGGCAACAACAGAAACGATCTTGCCGTCGCAGGGAGCAACGATGTCGTTGTTCATCTTCATCGCTTCCAGAACAAAGATTGCCTGTCCGCGTTTTACCTGGTCGCCAACTGCGCAGTTGACTTCCATGATGGTGCCGGGCATCGGAGCGGTAACCTCGGTGCCTTCAACAGGGCCGGCAGGTGCAGCAGCCGGAGCGGGAGCAGCGGCTGGAGCAGGAGCGGCAGCAGGTGCGGGGGCAGCAGCAGGTGCGGGGGCAACAGCAGGAGCAGGTGCAACAACAGGTGCAGGAGCAGCGCCGGCAGCAACTTCTTCAACAGCAACATCGTATACTTTACCGTTTACGGTGATATTAAATCTTCTCATGTTCTTTTAACCTCTCTTTACCTAAAAATCAGCAGGAGTGTTTCTTGGCCAGTCTCTGAACCCGTTTGGAAGCCAGTGCATCCAACGCGGTGATCAGTGCGCCGCGGGTTGCGTCAGGAGCGATCACGTCATCGACCATCGAAGCGTTTGCAGCAGAGAATGCGCTTGCTTCGGTGTCGGCATACTCCTCTTCCAGTGCGGCACGGGCAGCAGCCGTGTTCTCAACGCCTTTCAGACGGTCATGCCAGAAGAATTCAACTGCGGTCGCGGGTGCGAGTGCAGAAATGACAGCGGTCGGCCATGCCAGTTTGACATCAGCGGTGCCGAATGCCATCACAGCAGCACCGATTGCCTTGCCGGTATAAACAGTGATCTTCGCGCAGGTAGCATCTGCATAAACAGCGGCCAGATGTGCAGCAGCGTCAGCAGAGGTGCAGTCGCAGAAGCCCTCGGTGTCCACGAAAGTGACGACCGGCAGGTTGAAGCTGTCGCAGAAGCGCACGAAGGAAGCAGCCTTTGCAGAGCATTTATCGCACAGCTTGCCTTTGACGGAAACAACACCAACCGTGCTGCCTCCAACAGAAGCAAGGGCAGTATAAACATGTTTTGCATAGTCTGCTTTGAGTTCAATAACGGACTCGGCGTCGCTGACAGCTTTCACCAGCTCGGCGGAAGCAGTCGTGTCATCAATGGCGGCAGCAGCTGCACTGGTGCCTTCGCTGATCGGAGCAGTCTCCAGGTTGTTCAGCGGCAGGATGCAGACCAGCTCGCGTGCTTTCTGAACAGCAGCCATCGCGTCCTTCTCTACCAGCGATACAACACCCTTTTCCGCTGCGGCAGCAGCAGAAGCATCACCATTTGCACCCGTCAGGTACAGGGTAGCATCCTCAGCCATAACTGTGATATCTGCCGAAGCAGCCATCATTGCGCTGATACCGACACAGCTGCCGGCAACAACCGCGATCTGCGGGACTACACCCGACAGGTTCTGGGACATTGCGAGAATCTTCTGATAGGAAGCGAGGACTTCCTGTCCTTCCGATACCTTCGCACCATTGGAATCAAAGATCGCTACAACCGGCGCGCCGTTCTTCACAGCAAGCTCGTAGACCTTGACGATCTTTTCGGCGTGGGCTTTGGAAACAGCACCGCCGCAGACGCTTACATCCTGAGAGAATGCATACACAATGCTGCCGTCGATCGAACCATAACCGGTGATGACGCCGACGCCTTCCTTGCCGCTGCAAACAAAGCCGTCCAGCTCGGTGAAGGTTCCCTCATCGAACAGCGCGGTGATCCGTTCTCTCGCCGGTGAAGCGATCCGGCATGCGGATTTTACTTCTTCCAGCTTAGCCAGCTTGGCCTGTAAATTCATTATATTGCCCCCATTCTGTAAAATAACATCCCGGTTACCCGGGATTTTTTTCGCTCAAAGCCGGGCGGCTCTGAGTTGTTGTTGTTAAAAAGCGGATATAATTCCTTTTTCCACCAGTTTATATTATACACCATGCCAAAGTAAACCTCAAGAGGTTTCAAAACTTTTTGCACATTTTACAGTTTTCCAGAAAATGCTCTATCGAAATCAGTATATTTTCACCGTTCACCGGAATCTGACTGGTTGCCAGCCGGTCGGGACGGATTTCCCGGGAAAATACCGCCCGGTCAATCCCCTGATCACTGGCGATGCTCAGCACCCCGCGCACCAGCCCGTCAAACACCAGCGGGTCCCCGCTGTCCTCAACCGTTTCAATCCCGATTTTCCCCGGCAGCAGCCGCCACCGGCAATAACCCACCAAACGTTCCCCGTCCAGCGCAATAAAATACAGCCCCTTACCCGGTTCGGGGGAAAATCCCGGGAAACTGTCTCCATCCTGATATGCACGCATCCGCAGCATAATTCTTCCACTCTTTCCTTATAATAATACTTCTGGCCGGTCAGGAAAACCCGACCGGCCAGTCTGACTGCCTGTCTGCACCCGTTCCGGGAATTATTTCCTGCGGGAACGGGGACGGCCGACCGCTTTGTTGGTATTGCTGCGGGCGGCGCTGATCAGCTGCCCGACTTCCTCATCGGTCAGTTCACGGTACTTGCCCGGCTGGAGCATCCCCAACCGCAATGAACCAATCGAAATCCGTTTCAGCCGTGCAACCTCCAGTCCGACCGCTTCGCACATCCGGCGAATCTCACGGTTGCGGCCCTCCACAATCGTGATCAGCATGACGGTACGGCCTTCCTCTTCGGTGACGACCTTTACTTCTGCCGGCGCGGTCTTGCGTCCATCCAGCTCAATACCGGTTGCAAGGGCGACCTGCTGTTCATCGGTGACGGTGCTGTGGACAGTGACGCGATAGCATTTGGGGATTTCATGGGACGGATGGGTGATTAAGTTGGCGAATTCTCCGTTGTTGGTCATCAGCAGCAGGCCTTCCGAGTTAAGGTCCAGACGACCAACCGGGTAGACACGCTCGGGGATATCCTCCACCAGCTCGGAAACACATTTTCTTCCGCGGTCATCGCTCATCGCGGTCAGATATCCGCGGGGCTTGTACAGCATCAGGTAGACGCTGCGCTGTTCATGCGGTGTCGGGATTTTTTCCCCGCCGACGGTGATCAGGTCGCGGTAGGGGTCAGCTTTCTGGCCGATCACAGCGGGGTGACCGTTGACCTTGACCTTGCCCTCTGCGATCAGTTCTTCAGCTTTCCGGCGGGAACAGACACCAGCATCGGAAATAATCTTCTGCACACGAATTTCCATTGTTTTTTCCTTTCTCATCAGACTGCGTAACCCGCAGTACGGTTTGCTTCTCAGCAATCTCTTACACCATCATTATACCATCCACGCCACCCCGCCGTCAAGGCGCGGTGTCCGCGCTGACTTGATCGCGGCGGTCGGCCACGTTCCGATGGCCTCGGTCGTGATGGTAACAGCCTGAGCGAACGCGCCAGTTACTTTGTACGGATTTCTGGATATATTTTGGCACGCTCTACCCGATGATTTGACAAACGCGCAGAGGCGGGGAGCCCCCGCAGCCTTGTTCGCGTTGGTCGGCGGCGTTCCGACCGCCTCGGTCGTAACGGTAACAGCCATAGCCAACGCGCCGGGTAGGTTGTACGGGTTTCTTACACCTCTCTACCCGGTGGTTTGACCGACGCGCAGAGCGTCGGCCCAATGTTTCGCACCCAGTGAGGTCGATCATGATATAAAGTTTAGGTCAAGCCTTTTCAAAGGCTTGCGGGGTCCAGCGGGCAGAGCCCCTGGTCGCTCCATCGCAATGGAGCGAAATCCCCTTCCCCCAAAATCAGCTCAGCAAGGGGTAGCCTAATGCCCGCAGGCATTGGGCGTAGGGGACGCATAGCAAGGGCGTCCCCTATGGGAAAAGGCCGTTCGATGCGGCCTTTTCCCATAAACGAGCGAGGAAAGCGTTACCGGCTTACGCAGTCAGGTAAAAATACGTGGGCCGGCACGGCGCTGACGATTATCGCCCCGTTCCCCCCACCGACTGTCCGGTGGACAGTCGTGTGGCGGCATACCTTTCGTTGTAGTACCCGCGTTTCTTTGGTCACGATGGTCAACCGCATCACGATGTCAGAATAAGAAAACAAAAACTTCGTTGTTGACTGTCCACCGGCTGACGTATTCGTTCAGATTCCTATTTTGGCAATTGAGCGGTGCAGTGACGTCTGTTTTCCGAACAGTTGGGACGTGGTATCATCCTCAAATGGCTCTCTCCGCGAGAGAGCTGTCACGATAGTGACTGAGAAAGTTCATTCGAACGGTGATATTACGTCTATTTATTGAGCATTTGGAGCGTGGTATCACATCGGCAAACTGGCAGCGGAAGCATTCCGCCCCGGCGCGTTCGAGAGGTCGTTATTTTCACAATCGAGCGAGTCGGTAGCGCACGTATGCGCTTCGCGAGCGACCATCGCGAACAAGGGAGCGCAGGCTCTGCGCACACAAAAAGCACAGGCTCTCGCCTGTGCTTTCGCGTCGTGTATTAAACAGAAATGCCGCAAATTACGCTCTGGTAACCTTGCCGGAACGCAGGCAGCGGGTGCAGGCATGAACACGGCAGGGTTTGCCGTCGACAATCGCCTTTACCTTCATAACGTTGGGCTTCCAAGTTCTGTTGGTACGTCTGTGAGAATGAGATACCTTGATTCCGAAAGCTACGTCCTTACCGCAGAAATCACATTTTGCCATTTTCTGCACCTCCTTTGATTTTCACATAACGGTATTATTCTAGCAGATTTACAGCAAAATTGCAAGAGCTTTTTTCAAATTTCCCGAAAAAATCCGCTTTTTATTTTGTTCACCTGACCGCCGGTGAACTTTAAGTAAATTCAGGTAGTTTCCCCTTGAAATTTACCCGTCCCATTAGTATAATACTATTGACAGAATTTGTCAAGTATCCATTTGCTTTGGTTTGCCTGTGGGAGAAATGGGGGCTTCGCCCTGTTATTACGGCAAACCGGAAAGGAAGGCTATCTATGCCCGTTTATTTCGCTCAAAACCTCTACCGGTATCTTATCTACGGCATCGCAATCCTGACCGCCCTGCCGTTTCACGAATTCGCCCACGCCTGGACTGCCAACAAACTCGGTGATCCCACCGCACGCTGGCAGGGCCGTATGACCCTTAACCCCCTCGCCCACCTCGACCCGATGGGCGCTATCCTGATGCTCTTTACCGGCATCGGCTGGGCAAAACCTGTCCCGATTAACCCCGGTAATTTCCGCAACCCCAAATGGGGCATGGCAATCTCTTCCCTTGCCGGACCAGTCTCCAACCTCGTCCTCGCTTACCTTTCGATGGTCTGCTGGAAAATTACCAGCATCATCTCCTACTATTCGCCCGGACTGTTTGTCACCAACCTGCTGACCATCTTCTCGACGATGGTCGCAATTAACGTCGGACTGGCTGTCTTCAACCTCATCCCCGTTCCGCCGCTGGACGGCTCCCGTATCCTCGGACTGGTGCTTAATCAGCGCAACTATTTCGCCATCATGCGCTATGAACGGTATATCATGCTTGCGCTGATGCTGGCGGTATTTGTCGGCCTGCTGGACGGCCCGCTCGGTTTCTTCCGTTCGGTTGCCTTCAACGCTCTCGACTTTTTGACCGGTTGGATTGACCTCATCTGGAGGCTGCTCGTCTGATGGAGGCGCTTGAATTCCGGCTGGGTGAATTCGAAGGGCCGCTCGAACTGCTGCTCCATTTGATCGCCCGGCATAAAATGAAAATTACCGACATCGAAATCGGCAAACTGCTGGAACAGTACCTCGCGTATATGGAACAGATGCAGGACGCCAACCTCGAAATCAGCTCGGCTTTCCTGGAAATGGCTGCACGGCTGGTCTATATCAAGACCGTATCGCTGCTGCCCAGACATGAGGAAGCAGCCGCCCTGAAAAAGGAACTCGAAGGGCAGCTGATCGAATACCAGCGGATTAAACAGGTCGCCGCCCTCCTCGCTCAGCAATACGCCGGCAACGGCCTTTTTGTCCGCAAACCGTCTCCTGTCCCCTCCGACCCGGTCTTCCGCGGACAGGCTGATCCGCAAAAGCTGCTGCGGGCTTATCTGCTCGCCGCCGGTAAAGCTGGCAGGCGGATTCCCCCCTCCGCTAAAGTCTTTGACGGCATCGTCAGCAAACGTTTTGTCTCGGTCTCCTCCCGGATCGTCTGGCTGCTCCGGCGGCTGTACCGCACCGGTGAGGCCGCTTATCATGACCTGTTCACCTCCGGCGACCGCAGTGAAATGATTGCAACCTTCCTCGCGGTGCTGGAACTGATGAAGTCGGGACGCATCACCCTCAGCGAAGAAGGCGACCGGCTCTTCTTCAACCGCCAGCGGTCCGGCAGCCATAAACAAAATGCGACCGATGAGAAGGAGACCGAATCATGGAATTGAATTATTTTTCCGCTATCGAAGCGGTGCTGTTCGCAAGCGGCACACCGGTTGAAATCAACCGGCTGGCAGAAGGGTTGGGACTTGCACCGGCTGCGATGCGGGAACAACTGCTGGCGTATGGTGAACAGCTTGACCGGGATGGGCGCGGAATCCGGCTGCTGTTTCTGGACGACCTCGTCCAGCTCGCCGCAAGAAGAGAATATGATCCCCAGATTATCGCCGTCACTGATCTGCGGCATAACGCCCCGTTGTCTGGCGCGGCAATGGAGGTGCTGGCAATTATCGCCTATAATCAGCCCGTCACAAAAGGATTTATTGAGCAGGTCCGCGGCGTAGAAAGCGGCAATGTTGTCAATAATCTGGTAGAAAAGGAACTCATCGAAGAGTATGAGCGGCTGATGGTCCCCGGAAGGCCCCTCACCTACCGGACAACCGCCAACTTTTTGCGGGCTTTCGGGCTGACCTCGCTGGCTGACCTGCCCCTGCTGCCGGACAATCTCGCCGACCCTTCCAATCATGAGAACAAAGATGCGGACGTCCAGGCCGATGAACTGCCAAATGATGATTAATCCCGGAAAGGAGCGGATAATGGCATGATTGTGTTACAGGTTGTGCTTGCGCTGATTCTGGGAATTCTCGGGCTGGCGGCGGTACTCATTGCGCTGGTGGCCGCGGCCGATTTTACCGTCCGTGCACAGTATCAAAACGATCAGTTTACGGTGTCGGTCGGAGCATGGCCGCTGCTGATTAAGGTATGGCCGTTCGATGAAACCAAAGAAGAACAACCTCCAAAAAAGCCGCCCACCAAACGCCGCGCCACTTCCAAAAAGGCCGCCAAAAAAGCGGATAAACAGCTCCGGGAACAGCCCGCTGAGCTTGGCGGCACCCTTGAAACCCTCAAAGACCTCTTTATCGCCAGTTTTCCCCCTGCCGCTGAGGTCTTTACCCGCCTCCGTCTGCGCAATGTCCGGCTGCATATCCATGTCGCGGAGGGAGACGCTGCGTCAACTGCTGTCCGGTATGGGCAGTATTGCGCGGTATTGTCGGCGAGCTCTGCTGCCGCTGTGCAGCTGCTGAATATCAGGATCCGCCACCTTGGGGTGTCGTATGACTTCCTTGGCAGGCGAACGACCGTCCTGTTTTCGGCTGACGTCCGGCTCCGGGGTGTCCACCTGCTGGCCGGTGCGCTCAAAATGGCGGCTCGTTATCTCCGTCGGGTTCTCTCCCGCTCCGGTAAACATAAACCGACCCCAACCGGCAATGCCGGATAAGATAAGAAAGGAACGATTTTCATGGCAGAAAACAAAAAGCTCCAGGACGTGATGAGCGTCACAATGGATAAGGTTAAAGGCATGATCGACGCTGATTCCATCATCGGCAAACCGATCAATCTCGACGACGGTACCATCATTATTCCGGTCAACCGCGTCTCCTATGGCTTCGCGTCCGGCGGCAGCGACCTTCCCTCCAAACAGACCGGCAACTTCGCCGGTGGCGGCGGTGCTGGTATTACGATGGAACCGGTCGCCTTTCTGGTGATCAAAAACGACAGCGTCCGGGTCATGCAGATCAATGCTCACCCCGGCACCGTTGACAAATTGGTCGACTCCTTCCCTGATATGGTCGACAAGGTCAGCGGACTGGTCAAGGGTAAAAAGGACGAAACTCCCTCTGTTTAATACTGAACATACGAAAACGGCGCGGATTCCCTGATTGCAAGGGTCCGCGCCGTTTGGCGTTCTATTTATGATTTGTGATCATCAGGCAAGCGGCAGGTACATCACATACATGTCAACATACCGTCCGTCTTTTACCCGAAAACCACCGGGTATCGTCCCGACAATTTTAAACCCGGCTGCCTGATAAATATGCAGCGCAGAGTAGTTCTCCGATACAACCGCGTTAAACTGCATCCCACGGAAACCTGCTGTCCGCGCTGCCGCAATGGAATGGCTGACCAGCTTGTTGCCGAGGTGCTGGCCGCGGAAGCGTTTGTCCATCAGGTAGGACGCGTTCGCAACGTGGGAACACCGCCCGATGTTGTTCGGGTGCAGGATATAATACCCTGCGATCTCCCCGTCCGCAAGCATGCAGTTGACCGCCGTCTGCTCCTGCATATAAGCATAAAACGCCGGCGCATCATACAGCACTTCTCCCGGAAAAGCAACGCCATCCGTCAGCACTTCATTCCAGAGAGCAGTCAGCGTCGGGATATCTTGTTCCCGAAAGGGCCTGAAGGTGATCTCCATAAGCCGGTTAGTCGATAATCTTGATCGACTCGATGACAGGCTGGTTCTCATAATCAACGCTGCCGTTGTTGTCAGTTACAACTGCGTCTTTGCAGATCTGGTCGACAATCTCCATACCGGAAGTGACATGACCAAAGCCTGCGTACTGTCCGTCACCGTAGAGATAATCCGACTGACAGATAAAAAACTGAGAGGAGGCGCTGTCCATATCGCTGCTGCGGGCCATCGAAATGGTGCCGCGGGTATGACTGATGTTGTTTTCAACGCCGTTTGCCGAGAATTCACCCTTAATGGTCTTACCGCTGCCGCCGGTGCCGTCATGGTTGGGGTCGCCGCCCTGAATCATAAAGCCGTCGATAATCCGGTGGAAGGTCAGGCCGTCATAAAAGCCTTCATTTGCAAGGTCCATAAAGTTCTGGACAGTGATCGGTGCGGTATCGCCGTCCAATTCGACGGAGATCACGCCCATATCCTTAACAGTGATCTCGGCATGATGGATACCGATTCCCTTGTTGCCGCAGCTGGCAAAGCAGAGTACAGCGAGAACTGCGCACAGGGCCGCTGCGAGAATCTTTCTGATTTTCATAAATTGCTCGTTCCTTTCTCTTTCAATTAATTCATCCGTTTGGATATGCACAGTATATCATACCGATGTGAATTTTTCAAGCACCATGCACAGTGCCTGTGCTCCCTTGATCGCGGCGGGGAGCCCCCGCGGGCTTGATCGCGTTGGTCGCCCGCGTTCCGACGGGCTCGATTGCAAAAATAACACCCTTTGCCAACGCGCCGGGCACAGTGCCTGTGCTCCCTTGATCGCGTTGGTCGCCCGCGTTCCGACGGGCTCGATTGCAAAAATAACACCCTTTGCCAACGCGCCGGGCAGATTGTATGAGTTTTTGTACAGTTCTTTGCATCCCTCTACCCGACGGTTTGACCGACGCGCAGAGCGTCGGCCCAATGTTTCGCACTCAGTGGGGTCGATCATGATATAAAGTTTAGGTCAAGCCTTTTCAAAGGCTTGCGGGGTCCAGTGGGCAGAGCCCCTGGTCGCCCGTCGCAACGGGCGAAATCCCCTTCCCCAAAATAAGCTCAGCAAGGGGTAGCCCAATGCCCGCAGGCATTGGGTGTAGGGGACGCATAGCAAGGGCGTCCCCTATGGGAAAAGGCCGTTCAATGCGGCCTTTTCCCATAAACGAGCGAGGACAGCAGTTCCGGCTTACGCAGTTAGGTAAAAATACGTGGGCCGGCACGGCGCTGACGATTATCGTCCCGTTCCCCCCACCGACTGTCCGGTGGACAGTCGTGTGGCGATGCAAAGCCTGTGCTTCCAGTTCGCACCGCGCTTTTGATATGCGGTTTTCTCCTTGCATACCGGCACAAAACATGGTACACTGATATCAGAAATATGTGCACATCTGATAAGGAGGAAACCCGATGCCCAACCGTTTCGATCAGCTGGCTGTCGCCCAACCTGACAGGCTGCTCTCTGTCTTTGCCGCGCCGCCTGTCTACCCGCTGCTCCGCCGCCCGATGGGATGGATGGGAGAAGCTGTCACTTTCGCCGCTCTGCGGATGCTGGTTCGGGATAGCGTTGTCGGCTGCAACGATCTGCCCTGCCCCGCTGATCAGCTGGCAAGCTGCATCGCGGCTCCCGGCGAACGGCAGCTGCTCCCGGCAAGATGGTTTGTCGGCCTGAATAAAAACACCCTGCACGATGACCCGACAACCGCTTCGGCGGCTGCTGCACGCATCATCCGGGAAAAAACCGGCTGCAATCCTGACCAGTATCTGAAACAGAAAGGCTTTCTGAATGGACAGTACCGCCCCGCTTTTCACCCGGATGGCAGTATGTTTGCCGCTGGGCTGGGCATGACGGCGGCTGAAGCTGCACAGTTTATCGCGATCATGAACCGGGATGGTCTGCTCGACCCTGACGAACTCCCGGTCGGATGTTACGGGATGGCGACGGTGCGGCTTGGAGAAAATACCGTCGCGGTCGCGGCAGGATGGTTTGAAGAGCCGCAAACGCTGAAAGAGGAAATCAGGTCGCTGGCATCGAAAACAGAACCTGTTCTCCAACCGGCTGAGAATCTCTTCTATTATAATGGAAAAGTACCGGAATTTTGCGGCAAGGATTTTCTCCCCCGCGGACGCAGACGCTTTCCATCTGTACCGGAACTGGTCGGCGGCGCCGGAAGCCTGCACGGTATCGGCGGCGAGATCAGCCGCCTGTTCTTTGGGACGGATGATCAAAAAGCAGTCATCCGCTGCATTGAGGAAGACGGCAGGTCGTCGCTGACATTCGGGTATGATGGTTGGATAACGGCGCGTTGTCCGTCGGGGGTCTATGCCGGGAAAGCTGTATCCATGGATGAAAGCCATTTTTGCGGGCTGCTGATGAATCTCGACGGTGTTTCCCGGACCGAAATCCGGCTGGCAAAAACAGACGGTGGCTTACTGCTGGAAACAAAGCCGGAATCGGATTCGGATGAAGAATTTTCTCTGCTATTTGCGGATGCGGAGGGGATAGCATGATGCAGATAAAAGAAAACGGCGCGATTCTCTGTCTGCCCGAAAAGACAGAACAGCCGTTATTCACCGTTTGCTGTGTCGGCGGTGAACAACTCGCAGGTGAACTGGCTGCAATTGAAAAATTGCTGCCCCCGACCGCACTGCTGATCTGTCCGGCAGAAAACTGGGCCGCGCTCTCCCCGCTCAGTGCCCCACCCCTTCGGGATGGTGAGCCGCCATTTACACCCGGCGCGCAGGAGATGCTGGAAAAAATCCATGATTGGCTGGGACACTTTGCGGAACGTTATCCGCTGGATACATCGCCTGAAAGGTGCGGGATTGCCGGGTACTCGTTGGCCGGGCTGACCGTTTTGTATGCGCTGCACACGGGGGATGCACATTTCGGGTGGTTTTACTCCCTCTCCGGCTCCCTCTGGCTGGAAGGCTGGGACGAATTCGCAATCCAGCACCGCCCGGCTGAAAATGCCAATGTCTGGCTCTCCCTCGGAAAAAAGGAATCTAAGTCCGGCAACATGAGAATGCGCCGCGTCGAACTCGCAACCATTCAGCAGGCGGATCTGCTGCGGCAGACGCTGCCTGAACAAAATGTCCAGCTGACTTTCCACCCCGGCGGACATTTCCACGACATCCCCGCTCGCTGGGCGGCCGCGCTGCAATGGAAGCGGCAGATACCTGTCTGCTTGAAGAACCAATTGGATTCCCGAAAGGAAATATGTGATGATTGAAAAAGTATACAGTACACCTTGTGGCGTAATCCACTACTGGGTATCCGACAACACCGACAATAACGACATCTCGCTGGTGTTTCTGCCGGGTTTGACAGCTGACCACAGGTTGTTTAATAAACAGATTGAATACTTTGAGGGGAAACATAATGTTTTAGTATGGGATGCGCCTGGTCATGCGGCTTCCTGGCCGTTTCAACTGAATTTTACCCTGATGGACAAGGCAAAATGGCTGGCAGAAATTCTTAAAACCGAAGGAATGAAAAGGCCTGTTATCGTCGGGCAGTCAATGGGCGGATATGTCGGTCAGGCTTATGCACAGCTTTTCCCCGAAAGGCTATGCGGATTTGTCTCGATTGATTCCGCTCCGTTGCAAAGAAAATACGTTACCGGAATCGAAATCTGGCTCCTGAAACGGATGCTGCCGGTCTATCGCCACTATCCATGGCATCTGCTGCTTCAGTCAGGTACAAACGGTGTTGCAACTACTGAATATGGAAGAAATCTGATGCGGGATATGATGATGGCCTATGACGGAGATCAGGAACATTACGCCGCTCTGAGCGGACATGGTTTTAAAATACTGGCTGAGGCTATGGAAGCTGATTTACCGTATCAAATAAAA